>JALFBO010000086.1 GCA_022772105.1 Erysipelotrichaceae bacterium
AGGGGCTAAAGAAAGCATATATGATATTTCTTCTTCAATATTTTCACTTCCAATTAATAGAATAGAAGAAAAGAAATTATAAATGGACTCACAATTATAATAAAATAAAGTTTCTACTAGTGATAAAAAAGTAACTAAGAAGCAATAGACTAATCCCGCTGTTTTAACAAAATATAAATAGTTTTCTTCTTTATTATTTTTACATAATACTAGTTTAAAAAGAAAAACAATGATAAAAGAAGGAATAATGATTAAAAATAAATTGATAAATAAATTGATGGAAGAAAAAGAAATTATTAGTTTAGTACAAAAATTTGAAAGATAATAAAATGTATATAATCCAAGAAAGACTATATACATTTTGCTTTTATAAAGTTTACTGTTCATTAATTTCCTGAAGCCTTGATTCGTGCCATAGCGCGTTTTAAAGATATCTCCGCTCGATTTTTATCAATATCAGGTGAATTATCATTTAATCGGTCTTGTGCTCTTTTTAAGGCTTTTTTTGCTCTTTCTACATCAATTTCATTGCTTAATTCAAAAGAAGAAACTATAAGTTTAGTGTCTTTTTCCCCTACCTTTAAAATACCAGAAGCGCATGAAGCAATATAAGAAGTATTTTCATTTACTTTTATACTTACTACGCTTGGAACAACAGAAGCTATCAAAGGAAAATGGTTAGGTAATATGGTTACATAACCTGCTTCTGTCTCGATATGTAGTTTTTCGATTTGCGTATTTAATTTATCTCCATAAGGAGTTATTACTTTAAATTCGATTTTCATAATTAGAGATTTTCTGCTTTCTTAATTGCATCTTCAATAGTACCTACATATAAAAATGCTTGTTCAGGTAAAGAATCATATTTTCCTTCTAAAATTTCTTTAAAAGAACGTATCGTTTCTTTTAGTGGAACATATATACCTTTATTACCAGAGAATACTTCAGCAACAAAGAATGGTTGAGAAAGGAAATTTCTTATTCTTCTTGCTCTTGCCACTAATAACTTATCTTCATCAGATAATTCATCCATACCAAGAATTGCAATAATATCTTGTAATTCTTTATATCTTTGAAGAATTTTTTGTACTCCACGAGCCACTTGATAATGTTCTTCACCTACAATATGAGGATCAAGAATTGTCGAAGAAGAATCAAGAGGATCCACAGCAGGATAAATACCTAATGCAGCGGTTTTACGATCTAAAACAGTTTTTGCATCAAGGTGTGAGAATGTAGTTGCTGGAGCTGGGTCTGTTAAGTCATCAGCAGGCACATAAATAGCTTGCACTGATGTAATAGATCCATCTTTTGTTGAAGTGATTCTTTCTTGTAATTGGCCCATTTCTGTAGCTAAGGTTGGTTGATAACCAACTGCTGAAGGCATACGTCCTAAAAGTGCTGAAACTTCTGAACCTGCTTGAGTAAATCTAAAGATATTATCAATGAATAATAATACATCTTGATGTTCATAGTCTCGGAAATATTCCGCCATGGTTAAACCAGAAAGCGCAACGCGAAGACGAGCTCCTGGTGGTTCATTCATTTGACCAAACACTAAAGCAGTTTTACTTAATACGCCAGTTCCCTTCATTTCATGATATAAATCATTACCCTCTCTAGTTCTTTCTCCTACACCAGCGAATACAGAAATTCCATGTTGTTGAGTAGCAATATTATTAATAAGTTCTTGAATCAATACAGTTTTACCTACACCTGCACCTCCAAAAAGACCAATCTTACCACCTTTAACATATGGACATAATAAATCGATAACCTTAATTCCTGTTTCTAAAATAACAGATTCAGTTGTTTGCTCAGAAAATGAAGGTGCCGCTCTATGAATTGGTAAACGTTTAGTGTTTTCAGGAACTTTTCCTTGTTCATCTATTTCTTCACCTAATACATTGAACATTCTACCTAAAGTTGCTTCACCTACGGGAACAGAAATAGGAGCACCTGTATCAATAGCTTCCATTCCTCTAATTAATCCTTCTGTAGGTCCCATAGAAATGCATCTTACTACATCATCACCGATATGTTGAGCTACTTCAATTGTTAAATATTTATCATTTCCTAATGCAACTTTAATCGCGGTTAAAAGTTCTGGCATATGATTATCATCGAATTTAACATCGATAACTGGTCCTTGAATTTGGACTACTCTACCAATATTTTTTTGCATAAAGATTCCTCCTATTCTAAAGCGTTAGCGCCAGAAACAACTTCAGTAATTTCTTGGGTAATAGCACTTTGCCTTGCTTTGTTATAATCAATTTGTAATTTGGAAATTAATTCATCTGCATTGTCAGTCGCTGCTTCCATTGCATTTCTTCTTGAAGCCTGTTCACTTGCTCCACTTTCTACTAATCTTCCATATAAAATATTTTGGAAATATAAAGGGACCAAGACATCAAGTACTTCTTTAGGTGTTGGTTCTATAATAACAAATTCCTCTTTTTTAGTTATATCTAAGGAAACATTCAGTGAATCTTTACTTAAAGGATATAAAGTTTCTATCACTGGAGTAAATGTAATTGAATTTACTAATTTTGTATAAACAATATTAATGGAATCAACATTAAGAGTTCTCACTCTTGACAAAGCATAATTTGCTAAATCTTTAACTTTCAAAAATGAAAACGAATTATATATATTTTCAAAATCAGAATTGACATTATACCCATTTCGTTTAAAATAATTGTTACCTTTTGTACCAATTACAATAAGTTCATCATCTTTATTAATAAGAGGTTTAATTTCTTTATAGATATTATAGTTATAACCCCCACATAATCCTAAAGAGGAAGTGACAATTATATATAATTTCTTTCCAGTTTCTTTCTTTTTTGAAAAATAATTTTCAATTTCTTCATCAGTTAAACTAACAAATATTTGAGCAAATAAGGATTTAAGTTCATCAGCATAAATAGAGGTTCCATCAACTTTGTTCTTCCAAGCTTTAAATTTTGATGTAGCCACTAGATGCATCGCATTAGTAATTTTCCGTGTTGATGCTACTGATTGCATTCTTCTTTTCGTGGCTTGTAGACCTAATGACATAATGAACACTCTCCTTTCTTTATTTTAAAGTTAATTTATAGTTTTCAATAAATTTAGTAATAGCTTCTTTCATTTTACCTTCAAGTTCGCTAGAAATTTGTTTCTTTTCAGTAAGTTCTCCAAGTATCTTTTTCTCATTGTTTTCCATATGAGTATATAAAGCATCTAATAAAGGTTTAACATCCTTTATTGCAATATCTTCTAACAAATAATTCTTTACTGTAAATAAATCAATTATTTGACGATTCATACTATATGGCGAATATTGATCTTGTTTTAATACTTCCATTAAATGATCGCCATGATTTAATACTTTCTTAGTTTCAGCATCTAAATCAGAACCAAATTGTGAGAAAGCTTGAAGTTCATGATATGATGCAAGTTCAATTTTTAAAGAGCCTGAAACTTGTTTCATCGCTTTAAATTGTGCCGCTGAACCAACACGAGATACTGATAAGCCTGAATCAATTGCAGGACGTTGTCCAGCGTTAAATAATTCGCTCATTAAGAATATTTGTCCATCAGTAATAGAAATTACATTGGTTGGGATATAAGCAGAAATATCACCTGCTTGAGTTTCAATAATTGGTAGCGCAGTAATTGATCCACCACCATATTTAGCATCTAATTTACAAGCACGTTCTAATAATCTTGAGTGTAGATAGAATACATCTCCAGGATAAGCTTCTCTTCCAGGTGCTCTTCTTAATAATAAAGCCATTGTACGATAAGCCACTGCATGCTTAGATAAATCATCATAAACGATTAAGACATCTTTACCTTGTTCCATCCATTCTTCACCAATAGTTACTCCAGAATATGGTGCAAGATATTGTAATGGTGCTAATTCAGAAGCAGTAGCAGATACGACCGTTGTATACGATAAAGCCCCATTTTGACGCAATTTTTCAACAATATGAGCTACGGTTGAATTCTTTTGGCCAATGGCAACATATATACAATTAACATTCTTACCTTTTTGATTTAAAATCGTATCAATTGCAATCGCAGTTTTACCAGTTTGACGATCACCAATAATAAGTTCTCTTTGGCCTCTTCCAATTGGAATCATCGCATCAATTGCTTTGATACCTGTTTGTAAAGGAGTATCTACTGATTTTCTAGTCATAACACCAGGAGCAATTCTTTCAACTGGTCTCTTTTTCGTTGATACAATTGGTCCTAAGCCATCAATTGGTTGACCAAGAGCATTAACAACTCTACCAAGTAATCCATCACCAACTGGTACTTCCACGACTTTACCCGTTCTTTTTACTAAATCTCCTTCTTTAATGGTTTGATCAGAACCAAGCATAACCGCACCAACAGAATCTTCGTTTAAGTTTAAAACCATGCCATAAACATTATTAGGGAATTCGAGTAGCTCTCCTAACATTGCTTTATCTAAACCATAAACAATTGATACACCGTCACCGATAGTAACTACACTACCAACATCACTTGTTTCAATCTTATGCGAATAATTCTTTATTTGCTCCTTAATTAATTCTGAGATTTCATTAGGTTTAATAATCATAATTAACCCCTTTCTTGCAAAGTATTCTTTAAAGAATCTAGTTTATGTTTGATCGATGCATCAAAAACATAATCAGAAATAACTACTTTAATGCCTCCAATTAAACTTTCATCAATTTTTTGGTATAAGAATACTTCTTTATTTAATTTCTTAGAGATAGCTCTTTGAATGTCTTCAAGTTGTTTTTTACTTAATTTTTCAACTACATAAACATAACCTTCGGATATATTATCTTCTTCATTTGAAAGAGAAATAAATTCATTTAAAATTGGAAGAAGATATTTCTCTCTACGATTATCAATAATTAACATTGCTAGGGACACAATGTCAATGTAAGGACAAGTTGAAAAAACTTTACTAATAATATCTTTTTTCTCTTCTTTTGATATAAACGAACTACTTAATATAGAAATAATTTCTAAATTATCGTTGAATGCATTAACCACTTCTTTTATATAGTTCCTAAATTCTGTATTTAGCCCTTTTTCTTTAGCTATGCTTAAAAGAGCTTCTGCATAACGAGATGATAAAGTGCTATTGCTCATTAGAACCTACTTCCTTGATAAATTCATCAATTAAATATTCGTTATCCTTTGAAGAAACTTCTCTTTCTAATATCTTACTTGATGCACCTATGGCTACATCAATAATCGTTTTTCTAATTTCATCATTTGCTCTGATTTTTTCTTGTTCAATTTCTTTTCGTAATTCTTCTTTTTTATTGGCAATTTCTTCATCTGCTTCCGCAATTTTCTTTTCTTTTATCTTTTCACCTTCATTTTTTGCTTCTAAGATAATATCTTGAGCTTGTGAAGATATAGAAGAAAGTTGTTTTTCACATTCTTCTTTTTTCTTTTGCGCTTCAGCTAAAGAAATTTTGGATTGATTGATATTTGATTCGATAAAATCTTGGCGTTTCTTTAATATTTCTCTAACAGGTTTAAATAAAAATTTTACGATGAAAAAGAATAATATTAAAGTAGCTAAAACTTGTATTACAAATGCTTGCCACGATGGTATGAGCTTGTTAATGAACTCATCGACACCAGGCATGATATCTTTAAGTCCGCCTAAAAATAACATCTTAAACTATAGTGCTACTAAGAATAAAGCAAGAAGAGCAATAACGAAACCATATATACCGGTAGTTTCACAAAGAGCACAACCTAAAATCATTGTTGATCTAATTGAACCAGAAGCTTCTGGGTTACGGCTAACCCCTTCAACAGCTGCTTTACAAACATTACCTTCACCAATACCTGGACCAATACCGGTTAAAACCGCAATACCAGCACCAATAGCGCCAAGTCCTTTCATAATGAATTCTTGTGGAACTGCGTCCGCTAAAAAGTTAACAAATTCAAATAACATAAACTTTTCCTCCTTTTGTTATTTATATTAGTAGATAATTAATTATCTACCGAATTATCTGTTTCTAATTGTTGATATTCGTCAGGAACCTCAGAGTTGATTAATAACATTGTTAACATTATATAAACAACAGTTTGAATAAAACCTGAGAATAAATCAAAGTATGCATGGAATACTGGAGTAATGACTAGAGCTAGGAAACCTAAGTTGATTGCTCCTACTTGCATCAATGAAAATACCCCATATATTATCTTCATAATAATCCATCCTGCAAGTGCATTACCAAAAATACGAAATGAGAGCGATAGAATAGGTGCCCACATTGAAATAAGATTAATAGGTAAGAAAAAAGCCATAGGACTTGTATATCTTTTAAAGTATTTAGATTTTGTATATATTGCAGATACAATATGTATTCCTAAAAAGGTAATTATTCCCATAATTAATGGCACAACATATAGATTTACAGGTGAAGCAAATCCAGTTAATCCCCATATAAATGATAGAAATAAATAGGCAGATAATAAACCTATTACTGGTGCGAAATGTTTAACAAATTGTTTTCCCATATTCTTAGCGACCATGCCATCAATAAAAGTGACAAACATTTCCGCTAAAAGCATGATGCCTTTAGGCTTTTTTAAAGGATCAACTTTTTTTGATTTTATCTTCACTACTATACAAATTATTATTAATAATAAAATTACACATAATGAAGAAAATAATTCAGCAGGATATGGATCGATTTTTGAGAAATCTATTGCTAAAAAAGAAAATAATTGCATATATAAATCACTGCCTTCCTATTAATAGTTATTATATCGTTTTTTAACACATTTTTTCAACAAAGTTACATTACTTTCTCATCACAAAAATGATA
This sequence comes from Erysipelotrichaceae bacterium, assembly GCA_022772105.1. Lineage (GTDB taxonomy): Bacteria > Bacillota_I > Bacilli_A > RFN20 > CAG-449 > UBA3210. The sequence continues at coordinate 6,852 of JALFBO010000086.1, forward strand.
ACAATATATAATGTAAAAAAAGGAACTAAATATGTTACCCAAGACAAAATATATATCTTAAAATAATCTAATAATAGACATAATGCTAAACCGCAAGAAAAAATAATCATACGAAGAAAATAATATAAGAAAGCTTTCTTTCTTGTCTCTGCTCCAAATAAAAGAATACGTCCTGAAAATATATATAATAGCCAATGATTTAATGAAGAGATAACTAGTCCTAAAACTAAACCAAGCGGATAAGATGGTTTTTTAATAAAAAAACAAAATGAAATAATAATAAATAGGATACAAGAAATAAAAAGATTAATTTTAATAATCTTTTTTTGTTGCTTTAAAACATCTTCTTCACTCATTTTTATTCACCTTATAATAGTATAAAAAAAGTCTTTACAACTGTAAAGACTTATAAATTCTAATGGCGCAGAAACAGAGATTTGAACTCTGGCTAGGCATTCACCTACTAATGGTTTTCAAGACCATCCCCTTCAGCCGCTTGGGTATTTCTGCACAATGTAAACTTTATGGTGGACCCTGTAGGACTTGAACCTACAACTACCCGTTTATGAGACGGGGGCTCTAACCATTGAACTAAGGGTCCAACTTAAGAAAAATGGTAGCGGCGGGCGGGATCGAACCGTCGACCTACCGGGTATGAACCGGTCGCTCTAACCAGCTGGGCTACACCGCCAAGTGTTTTAGCGTATGTGTCACACGCAAGTAATATAATACCAAAAAAAATAAATATTGCAACATTTTTTC
>JALFBO010000098.1 GCA_022772105.1 Erysipelotrichaceae bacterium
CAAACATTAAATTCAAAGAAGAGGATATCATTTCTAACTTAACATCAATTTATCAACTAAACGGATATTCCACATTCAAGATGAATAAATTCGAAGAATACGATCTATATTCTAAAAATAAAGATTTTTTAATTTCAGAAGAAGTAATAACTTTTACTGATACCAATGGAAAGCTAATGGCTTTAAAACCAGATGTAACTTTATCGATTATTAAAAATAATAATGCCAATGGTTCGCTCATTCGCTTATTTTACAATGAAAATGTATATCGTGTATCCAAAGGAACTTCTTCATTTAAAGAGATTATGCAAAGTGGAATAGAATGTATTGGTGATATTGATGAATATGCTATTTTAGAAGTTTTAACTCTTGCATGTAAATCATTAAACACAATTTCTCCTTCTTATGTTCTTGATATATCTTCTTTAGATATTCTTGAATCTATCCTATCTAATTTAGTTTTAGATTATCAAACAAAAAAATTAGTATTAAAGGCCATCGAAGAAAAAAATATCAACGAATTAGAAAAAATACTTAAGCTCTATGAAATAGATAATGAATATAGTAAATACTTAATTAAACTACTATCTTTACCTTCTTCCATCTCTTTAGCTTTACCTATCATAAAGGAAATCGCTTATTCACTAAACGAAGGTGATAAATATGAGATGTTATATACTATTCTAAATGATATGAAATCATATAATATTTGCATCGATTTCTCTGTTGTATCCAACCTAAATTATTATAATGGTATTGTTTTTAAAGGATTTATTGAAGGAATACCAACAAGTGTACTATCAGGAGGACAATATGATCCTTTAATGAAAAGAATGAAGAAAAAAGACAAGGGTATCGGTTTTGCTATTTACTTAGATACAATCTCTTTCCTTTGTGAAAGAAAAGATTACGATGTGGATGAAATGATCATCTACTCCTCCTACTCACCTTTTTTAAATGAATATGTTTCCAAGCAAACTTCTTTAAATAAAAAAATCTTTGTTTGCAAAAAAGTAAATCCAAAAATTAAATATCGTCGACTAGTTGAAATTAAAGATAGCGAGGTGATCATTCGTGAAGAAAATGCTTAATATTGCTCTTCCTAAAGGAAGACTTGGTGAAAAGGTATATACCATGTTTGCAAAAGCCGGATACGAATGTCCTTCTATTTTAGAACAAAATCGTAAATTAATTTTTGAAAACGATGAAGTTGGTGTTCGTTACTTCTGGGTCAAACCATCCGATGTAGCTATATATGTAGAACGAGGAGCAGCGGATATTGGTGTATGTGGAAAAGATATTTTATTAGAGTATGCTCCTACAGTATATGAATTATTGGATTTAAAAACTGGTATATGCTCCATGTGTGTTGCAAGTAAGAAAGATTACATTGATAATCCAACACGCCCTATCAAAGTAGCCACGAAATTTAGTAATATTGCTCTTTCTTATTATTCATCAATAGGAAGAGATATCGATATCATTCATCTTAATGGCTCTATAGAAATAGCCCCAATATTAGAACTAAGCGATGTTATCGTTGATATTGTAGAAACTGGTAAAACATTAAAAGAAAACAATTTAGAAATTAAGGAAACAGTGCTTCCTTATATCAGCGCTCGTTTCATATGTAATAAATCAAGTTATAAATTTAAAGAACAACAAATTAATGAATTAGTATCTTCATTAAAAGAACAAGTAGAGGTGAAATAATTGTGATTAAAGTATTAGATTATACAAAATTAACTCCTGAAGAAATATTTGCTCGTAACAATCCTCAAAGTGATGTTGAAGATATCGTAAGCGATATTATATATAACGTTAGAAAAAATAAAGATAAAGCCCTTTTTGAATATGAAGAAAAGTTTGATAAAGTAAAATTAACTTCCTTACAAGTAAGTGAAGATGAGATAGAAGAAGCTTTAAAACTTGTTGAGGTAGAATTTATAGATATTTTAAAGAAAGCTAAAGAAAATATCATCAAATTTCATGTTCAACAAAAAAGAAACTCTTTTATAATCAATGATGAAGAAGGAATAATCTGTGGTCAAAAGATCATACCTATTGCTAGAGCCGGACTATATGTACCAGGAGGAACAGCTGCTTATCCTTCTACTGTATTAATGGATGCTTTACCTGCTCTAATCGCCGGAGTAAAAGAAATTGTTATGGTGACACCTCCTTCTAAAGAAGGAAAGATTAATCCTTATATTCTTGCCGCTGCATCTATTGCAGGAGTTAATAAAATATTTAAGGTTGGTGGAGCTCAAGCTATCGCCGCTTTAGCCTATGGAACTGAGTCAATCCCTCCTGTTGATAAAATAGTAGGTCCTGGTAATGCCTTTGTTGCAGAAGCCAAAAAACAAGTGTTTGGTAAAGTTTCAATCGATATGATCGCGGGTCCTAGTGAAATTCTTGTTATTGCTGATGAAAATTCTTCTCCTTCATATGTAGCTTCTGATCTATTATGCCAAGCAGAACACGATAAAAACGCTTCTAGTGTCCTAGTTACTACTTCCTTAGATTTAGCTTTAAAAGTCCAAGAAGAAATAGAAAAGCAATTAGATCTACTAGAAAGAAAAGAAATCGCCAAATGTTCTATCGACAATAATGGAAAAATTATCATTGTTCCTACTATTGAAAAAGCTATAGAAATAAGTAATACCATTGCTCCTGAACACTTAGAATTATGCTTAGATAATCCTTTTGATTATTTAGATGCAATCACAAATGCTGGTTCTATCTTTATGGGAAGAAATTGTCCAGAAGCTTTAGGGGATTATTTTGCCGGCCCAAATCACACCTTACCAACTATGGGAAGTGCAAAATTCTCTTCTCCATTAAGTGTCGATGATTTTATCAAAAAAACACAATATACATATTACACTAAGAAAGCTCTTTGTAAGGTTGCTAACGATGTGGCTTTCTTCGCTTCTAAAGAAGGACTAACTGGACACGCTCGTAGTGTTACCATTAGAATAAACGAAAATGAGTAAATATTTTTCTTCTAAATATGTTTCTTTAACTCCATATACTCCTGGAGAGCAACCAAAAGAAAAGAAATATATCAAATTAAATACTAACGAAAACCCTTATCCTCCTTGTGAAGATG
>JALFBO010000105.1 GCA_022772105.1 Erysipelotrichaceae bacterium
TCTAAAGATTCTTTCTTTGTCAAAGCAGCATCATAATCTTCTCTTGTGTCAAATATGATGTTGTAACCTGAAGTATATAAATACATTGCACTTCTTTCATCATAGAAAGAAGATCCAGCCGTATAAGTTGTAAATGCAAATACTTTATATGGTCTAATTTTAGTTTTCTTTTCTACTAATTTAGAAATGTAAACTTTATTTTTATCATCGCGAATATTTTTTTCTAATGCCATCGCTTCTGAATTAATAAAAATCACTTTCAAAGAATGAGAAATAAGATCACTTCTTTTATTCTCTTCTAGTGTTGCATTCCAAGTCGATATAATAATATCATCATCAGGAATAATTCCTAATGCATTTTTAGTCATAATATATAAAACTTTTTCTTCATTTTTCTCTTCATTAATGTGCGCTAAAGAATCAGACAAATAAACATTAATTGATTCGATATTATATTTTCTTAATTTAGTTTTAAAGTCTTCAAATAACTTTCCATCCTTCTGAGGAATAAAAGGTATTTTATGAGGATATATATTTTCAAACATCTTCCCACCCCGCTTGTCTTATTATAGCATACAAAGAGATTATTATGAATACTAAGCTTAAAAAAAATATTTATTTTACAATTGTGTATCACTTGTAAAATTAGCAAAATAGTTTTTTCGATTTAAGTTATATCTTTAATTATTTCTATGCTAAAAATGGATGAAGTAAAAATTTTATCCAAATAAAAAAATGCTTATCACTAAGCATTTTTTATTTTTATTCAGCTTCTTGGAATAATTCTTTTCCTACTCCACATAAAGGGCAAGCAAAGTCTTCTGGAAGATCTTCAAATTTTGTTCCTGGAGCAATTCCTTGTTCTGGAGCGCCTTTTTCTTCATCATATTCCCAGCCACATACTGTACAAACGTATTTCATTTTCATTTATCCTTTCTTTCTCATTTACGAGATTAATTTTATTATACTCAAATATTTATAAATTGCACTACAGATTTTTGGCAATTAGATATTTGAAGAAAAAATTTGCTGTAAATGATTGTTAAAGGATTGTAATGCAATAGATACTTTTTCATCTGTATCTGCGACTTCTAAATCTGACCAGAAAGAAGGATAAAAACCCCAATAAACATTTTTAGAGTATAAAGTAGAGGGTTGATTAAATGTATTAGCTAGAGTTTGTGTTTGGGCAACAATCTCTTTACAAGATGCAACCTCAGGATACTCTAAAGTTTTTTCATTTGTAGGAGCTATACCACAACGAATAAATCTGTCTCTTTGAATTTCAGCTGATGACAAGAATAAAGCAAATCTAGAAGCATATACAAATTCTTGAGTATGAGATTTAACTCCTATCATTTCATATTCGCCAGATGCTTTCCAAGGAACTTCTTCGTCTTTAAAATTTAATGTAGGAAGTGGGGCACATGCGTATCCTTCACCTAATTTGCTTTTTATTTCAGCAGCTTCCCATAAACCAGTAACAACTGCAGCTGCATCTACTCCTATATTAGTAGTTCCTCCCGCCATAAGAAGTTTTTCATTATGAGCACATTTTGCTAAATATGACGCTCCTTGTTCAGCGTTATCAAATGAGCCAGTAGTCTTGTTAATAGTTGCACCTGAAGAATATAATATAGATTGTCCAATCCAACCATCTGCAAAATTAAAAGCAGCATTATATTTATAGGAAGATATCTTTTCACTGACATTGACTTTTAACATACTTTCCACTGATTTTACATCTTCTTTGGTATAAACATTTGAATCATAATACATAAAATAAGTATTTGAGGTATATGGAATTGCATATTGTATACCATATATTTGGCCACCAGATAAACATGCGCTAGAAATTCCTAGTGAATTTAAAGTTTTTTTACTTCTATAATCATTAAAATCATGTAGAAATCCTTGCTTATAGAGTTGTGTGAAGTCAGATACTGGGAAATGAAATACATCTGCTGAAGAATCAAAAAAACTTTCCATTCTTAATAGAACTTCATAAACTGAAACACACTCAATTTTAAAATCAAATGTAACATTCGGATAAATATCCTTAAACTTTTCCACTGTTTCTTCAATAAAATTGGTTTGAGATTCGTCGCACCAAACTTTTAGTTTTACTATTCTACTATCTATTTCTTGAGTAGTAGATTGTTCAATTTGTGAAGTAGTTTCATTACTTAATGAGCCACTTGTTCCATGATTCAATTCACATGAAGTGAATGTGGCTAGAATAAGTGGTAAAACCATTAATTTTTTTATTTTCATATTCGTCAACTCTTTGTTTATTCTATCAAATAAATGCTTTGTGATAAATAACTCTTTTAAATTAAAAAATCAATCCGCTAATGAGATTGATTCTTAATAATATCCGATATATCACTCACAGAAATAAATGCTTTTGAGTCTATTTCATGAACTAATGTTTTTAACTTATTAATTTGAAAATGGTTAATAATAAAATATACTATCTGCTTATCTTCTTTAGAATAACCACCTTTAGCTTCTACAATTGTTCCGCTAGAAGAAAAGGCATTAGTTAATGCAGCGGTTATTTCCTCTGCTTTTGTAGTTACTATCATCGCACATTTTGATCTATCTATACCTTCCACTACAAAATCGACAGTTTTAGATCCTACAAAATATGTAACTATGGAATATAAAGGTAAAATCCACGACTGAATTATAATTCCACAAGCAATATATAGAGCAAGATTAAAAAGCATATTAAAGGTACCAATAGTTAACCCTAAACGTTTAGCAAAAATAACGCTAAGTACATCAATACCATCTATTGCTCCTCCATAACGAATGGTTAATCCGCTTCCTACCCCCGATATTACACCACCAAATATCGCACATAACAATAAATCAGAACCAGCAAGTGGTGAAACTAAACTAACATCAATAGGAAGAACATCAGTTATTAAAAATGCAAATAGCGAATATATTCCAACTGTAAATATAGAGTATATTGTAAAAGCAAATCCTTCCTTTTTATATCCAAAAATAAAAATTGGAACGTTAAAAACTAGTAAAAAGATTGATAATGTTAAATAGATTGGGGTTATTTGATCAAGTAACATTGAAAGACCGGATATTCCGCTATCATATAGTTTAACTGGGAATAAGAAAAGAGTTACTCCAAAAGCATTAATAGCACCTGCAAAAAGTAAAAAAATAAAGTTTGTTGGTTTTAGAGTTTTTAGATTAATTTTAAAGAATTCTTTTATTTTCTTCATGAATTTCATTAATAACACC
>JALFBO010000112.1 GCA_022772105.1 Erysipelotrichaceae bacterium
GGTGATGTAATAGATAGTGATATAGATAAGATCAATAAAAATGATTTTATTACAAACGTAAATAATATAAAATCTACATATGGAGTATTTGCCATAACTGGTAATCACGAACTAAAATATAATACTTTAGAAGAAATTAAGGATTTCTATCTAAAGACTAATGTTAGATTACTTCTTGATGAAGAGGTCGTCATCGACGAAAAAATAAAGATTATTGGAAGAATAGATTATTCTTATCCTTCTAGAAAGGAACTAAAAGAAATCGTTTCTAGTATTGATCTTCCTTATATAGTGATGGACCATCAACCTCAAAGTTATCGTGAATCTTTAAAAGAAGGAGCCTCATTTCAAATTTCAGGACATACTCATAAAGGACAATTGTTTCCTTTTCAAATTCCTGTTAGTATTTTTTATCGTCTTATGTATAAAACGTGGTATATTGATGGTATATATAAAAAAGGGGATTTTACTTCATATATAACCCGTGGTTATGGGGCATGGGGATTTCAAATGAGAACTAATGGTCGCTCTGAAATCGTCAGTGTTAATTTTAAGTATTAAAAGAGGATGTATTGTATGAAAACAAAGGTGTTAGTTATAGGATGTGGTCGCTGGGGAACATTTATTGCCTGGTATTTAAACTCATTAGGATTAGATGTTTCCCTTTATGGAAGATCCACTTCCAAAAATATGAAAGAACTACAAGAAAAAAGAGGAAATGCTTATTTAAAATTAGAGCCAGAGGTTAAATTAATTACTTCATTAGAAACTATTTCTAGTTTCGATATTATAGCGATTTCTATTTCCACCCAAGGTATGCAAGGACTAATGGATGAATTAAAACAATATGATATTAAGAATAAATATTTTGTTTTATGTATGAAAGGTATTGAACAAAAGACGTTGCGTCGCTTAAGTCAAATCGTAGAAGATAACATGGATTCATCTAATCATATTGGGGTGTGGATAGGACCAGGTCACGCGCAAGATTTTCTTTCTTCCATACCAAATTGTATGGTTATAGATTCTAAAGAAGAAGAAACAAAGAAATATTTAATTGAATTATTCTCTTCTGATTTAATCCGTTTCTATTATGGTAAAGATTTATTAGGTAATGAGATAGGAGCCGCTACAAAAAATGTTATTGGTATTGCAGCGGGCATACTAGATGGTCTTCATTTATCTTCTTTAAAAGGAGCTTTAATGTCTCGAGGCACTAGAGAGATATCTCGCTTAATAAAAGCTATGGGAGGAAATGAACTCTCAGCTTATGGACTATGCCATTTAGGTGATTACGAAGCTACTGTGTTTTCTAAACATTCCCATAATCGTGAGTTTGGTGAATGCTTTGTAAAAGGAATAGAATATGAAAATCTAGCAGAAGGCTACTTTACTGTAGAAGCGGTTGTTTCTTTAGGAAAAAAATATGGGGTTGATTTACCTATTTGTAATGCTGTGTATTCGATATTATATTTAAAAACGGATCCAAAAAATACTATAATTTCATTATTTTCAAGAAAATTAAAAGAAGAATTTTAAAATTTTTATTATAAAATATTGTCTAAAAATAGGCAAAAAATTCACCGCAACCAATAGTTGCCTAAGATTCAAACTAGAATTGCTTGAGCAACCGATAATAAATAAGTCATTATTAATTCGTGAAGAGGAGGAAACACGATTATGAATATCGAAACAGCAAATAGATTATATGAATTAAGAAAGAAAAATGGTTACTCGCAAGAAGAACTAGCAGCCAAACTGGGGCTATCAAGACAAGCTGTATCTAAATGGGAAAGAGCGGAGGCTTCTCCAGATACAGATAATTTAGTAGAACTTGCTAAATTATATGGTATTTCCTTAGATGAATTATTAGATTTAGATAAATCAGCTTCATATGTAAAAGATAATAAAGAAGAGCAAATTAATAAAGAAGAGAAGAATGAAAAAATAAAATATGAAGAAGATGAATTAAATATCAACATCAATGCCGGTGATGCAAAAGTCAAATTTAAAGGTGGAATTCATATTGAAGATGGAGATGATGTAGTTCACATTGGTAAAAAAGGAATCCATGTTACATCAGAAGATGGTGAAAGCGTCCACATCGGATTAGATGGAATTAAAGTTACCACTAATGATGGTAAAACTTATAATAAAAATGATTTTGTCTGTAACTCAAATCATTATCACAGTTTAAAAAATACAATTGAAAGTATTTTTGTTCCACTTACTGTATTTGGTTCAATAATTGCATATTTATTACTTGGATTTATTTTAGGAGGAACAGGATGGGCAAGTTATTGGGTATTGTTCTTATTAATTCCTCTTGTACCATCTTTAATTGATGCAATCTTTAGAAAACAATTTTGTTCTTTTGCTTATCCAGTTTTAGTGGTTGGAGTATATTGCTTTTTAGGATTAAGATTCCCAGGTGTTAGCTATAACCTTTTTGGTAAAACATTTAATGGCTTTTGGCATCCTTGGTGGTTCTTGTTCTTAACAATCCCAGTCTACTATGTAATCTTTGGCCCTATTGATGAGGCTATTAGGAATCATAGAAAGAATAAAGTAAATATTCATATCAATAACGATGATGTAATAGAAGGAGAAGTGAAATAATCTTCTTCTTTTCTTTTTTTTCTTAAATTGAGGTGGTAAACTTGTTTTATAATCGAGGTGATCTATTATGGAAAATAATGAATTGAATTCTTTATTTGATGAAGGAAGGGTAGAAAAAATTGAACGTAATGGTGATGAAATACAAATTACATTAAGTCAAGAAACCAGCTCTTATATGATCGCTAATGGATTTCGAATTGAAGATAATGATAAGGCTTTTTTAAAGATTATTTTTAATCAATGTGATAAATATGATGAAGTTAAAGATGAAGGGGAATATGGATATGTCAAGAAAGCATATTGCTTGGAGAATGAATTGCGACTTGTATGTGAAAATTTAATCCTTTCCTTTTCCTTTATTTCTTTTCAAGTTAAGAAAATATACACACTAGGAGACTAACTATGAAGACATTAGATATTGTTATTGCAACCAATAATCCTAACAAAGTTAGGGAATATAAAGAATTATTTGAAGGATATGATGTGAATGTCACTTCTTTAAAGGAGGAGGGAATTGTTTCTTCACCAGAAGAAGGAGGAACAACATTTACAGATAACGCTTTGATTAAAGCAAGAGATGCTAGAAAATATACTTCTAAAATTGTTATTGCTGATGATTCAGGTATTTGTATACATGCTCTTTCTAATTTTCCTGGAGTGTATTCAGCTCGTTTTATGGAAGGCCATTCTTATGAAGAAAAGAATTTAAAAATAAACGAGATGTTACAAGATAAAGATGATAAGTCAGCTTCATATCATTGTGCCATCGCCTTTGTTAGTGATGAAGAAGAGAAGGTGTTTGTAGGAACATGTGAAGGAGTAATTGTTTCTCCAGTTGAAGGTCCATATGGATTTGGTTATGATCCTATTTTTTACTTCGAACCATACAATAAAACTTTTTCATTAACTCTTCCTGACGATAAGAACAAAGTGTCACATCGAGGTAAGGCAACGCGTCTTTTAATGGAATATTTAAAGCAAAAAATAGAAAAAAATGAGAAAATGAAATAAATATTTCATTAAGGGGGTTTATTTTTAGTTTTACCTATGGTAAATTGTATGTAGTTTAAGGAGGGGACGATATGTTAGAGATATTGATCAATAATTTTCATGATGTTCGTTTTATCATAGATTTCTCTATAACTTTGGTTGTTTACATTACCACAGTAGTTTTCGTCTTACTTAAATTAAAACGCAGATTTATTCGCTACTTCTATATAGTAGATGGATTGTTATTAGCACTAGCGATGATGTTTAGTTTAAATTATTTGTTTGCTATTTTATTTACGCTAACTATTATCTCTTCTGTGATTTTCTTGATTATCAATATAACAGAATATCGTTATTCTTTATTAAATAATTTATCATCAAAAAAGAAAAACGTCGAAGTTGAAAAACAAACTACTCCAAAAGAGCAAGTGTATAAAACAATTGCTGCGGCTGTAAGAAATTTATCAAAAACTAAAACAGGCGCGATATTAACATTTGAAAAGAATACACCATTAAATGATGTCATTAAAAACGGTACTATAATCAATGCACCAGTTTGTCAAGAATTGATTGAGACAATATTCTATGAAGGAACTAGACTTCATGATGGAGCGGTAGTAATAAGAGGCGATAAGATTCTAGCGGCTTCTGTTTATTTTGAACCAACAAAACGTGCTTTAAAAGGCAAATATGGTTCTCGTCACCGTGCTGCATTCGGTATATCAGAAATCACTGATGCAGTTACTGTGGTTGTATCTGAAGAAACAGGTAGAATCTCTATCGCATATAAAGCAAGAATGGAAAGTTGTACATTAGATAACTTCTACGATGAATTCGTTGATTATATGAATGAAAAAGAATAATCGCTTTTATAAATAGCAAAAATTGTGTATGTTTAAAATATAGGGTTAGGCTGATATTAGCCTAACCTTTTATCTTGTGTTAATTATTAATGTCTATAAATAGAACTTATAAGAAAAAAGAGACTGATATTTTAAATTAATCCAATCAGAGATTTTTACTAGATCACCTTATATAATCATTTTATCTTGTGTTTTTTTAGGTTTTTCATTAGCTTTAATTAATAAATCAGTATCATAATATATCTATATCCTTTT
>JALFBO010000113.1 GCA_022772105.1 Erysipelotrichaceae bacterium
CAAATATCATTAATCGTGGTAATCATTGGACCAGAAGCAACAGCTGGGTCAATCTTAATCTTTTTAAAAAACATTGGTAGCAATAAGCCAAACATGGAAGAAAATGTTAAAGCACATAATAAAGCTATTCCAACAGAAGAAGATACTTTTAAAGCATCCAAAACAGCAAATGCTCTGCCTGTTACTATTTCTTGATGAGTGATACATAAGAAAGCGAGCACCGCTAGAAAAGATAATGCTCCAAGTAATAGTCCATTACATAGCCCTACTCTTAATTCTTTAAATAACATTTTTCTAAATTTTTTCGCTGATATTTCTTGATTTTGTGTGATTGTAGTTAATGTAACAGCAAGAGATTGAGTTCCACCATTACCTGCCATATCAAACACGACAGATTGGAAAAATACAGCGGCAGAAACGACAGTAATAACCGCAGAAAAACGTGAAATAACAAGTGATACAACAAGTCCTAATATTAAAAGAAGGGCTAACCAAGGAATACGTTTTTTCATAGATTGAAATACAGATTCATCTAATTCTTCCTCTTCAAGGACACCGGCTAATTTGTTATAGTCGTCTGCCGCTTCATCACGGATAAGTTCAATAACATCGTTAGAAGTGATAACACCAATGATTTCATCACTTTCATCAAGAACTGGAATTATATCTTCATTATACTCTTTTAATTTATTGACGCTTTCTGATACATCATCTGTAGCATAGAAATATGGATAATTTAATTTAGTTATTTCTTCTAGATTATCCCCTTCACGCGCACAAATTAAATCAGTTAAAGAAATAGTGCCATGAAATTTATTAGCTTCATCAACAACAAAGATTGTAGTGATGTTATCATTTTCACTAGCTTGTTGTACGACTTTTTTCATCGCAGTTTTAACTGAGTCGCCTTTACAAATCGTAATAAAATTTGTGGTCATAATAGAACCGATTTGATCCTCTTCGAATGATAAAATAAGTTGGACGTCTTCCTTTGCTTCTTCGTCCATCAATTCGATAATATTATTACGATCTTCTTCATCTAATTCTTGTAAGATATCAACCGCATCATCAGCATCCATAAGTTCGATGACGTCAGCGACATCTTCGTCTTTCATTTGTTCTAGAACTTCTGCTTTATTATCTAAATAGTAAAGAATTTCGGCAATGTGTTCTGTATCAAGAATATCTTCTATTTCATTTCTTTCTTCTTCGTCTAGCTTTTCAATAACATCCGCTAAATCGGAAGCGTGATAGTTTTCTAATAATTCTTTTTTCTCTTCTTTTGATTTATCTGAGCGAATAATCGCTAAGATTTCATTTAAAAATTCATCCATTTTGCACCTCACAAGTGAGGATTATTTTTCATTAACTTGAAAGAAAGTTAATAATTTATATCCTCTTTTATTATATCCATTTATTATCTTACTATCGGGATGATCCATAAATTACCAACCTCCTTTCTTCTTTCATTGATATTTTATTACAAATAAATAATTATGTGCAATAAATTAAATAATTATAAAAAGAAAAAGTTACACAAAAATTTAATTTTGCATAACTTTTTATTCTATTTTTTAAATCCTTTTTTTAATTTATCAAAGAAAGTTTCTTGTTTAGAAGTTTTCTTATCTTCAATTTCATTGAATTTCTTTAATAATTCTTTTTGTTCATTTGTAAGTTTTGTTGGTGTTTTTACGATAATATGAACAAATTCATCACCATATTGGCCGCTTCGTAAATTCTTCGCACCTTTTCCTTTAATTTTTAAAACTTGTCCATGTTGTGTTCCTTCTGGAATGACTAATTCAACATCACCATTTACTGTTGGAATATCAACTGTGCCACCTAAGCATGCATCAACTAAAGAAATGGATAGATCAATATGAATGTTATCACCATCACGTTTAAATATATTATCTTGTTGTATATTAACTTCGATGTATAGATCACCATTAGGTCCTCCATTATATCCTCTTGATCCCTTACCAGCGACTCTAATTTGTTGCCCGTTTTGAATACCTGCAGGGATAGTAACTTCGACATTGATTTTCTTTCTATTATATCCTTTACCTTGGCAAGCATCACACTTAACTTTGATGGTTTTACCACTTCCTTGACAATCTGGACATATACCTTGTTTTTCCATGACGCCTAAGAATGTTTGCGTTCTTTGAGTTACATAACCTCTTCCCCCGCAAGTACGACAATTTTCTATGTCAGAAGAAGATCTTGCACCACTTCCTCCACATTTAGTACATGGTTCATCGTAAGTAACTGGAAGTTCAATCTTTGTTCCTTTAATTGCATCCATGAAACTGATTTTTATAGATATAAAGGAATCTTTGCCTTTTTGAGGACCAGTTTGTTGGCGAGATGAAGAACTTCTTCCCCCTCCAAAGAAAGAACCAAAAATATCCCCTAAATCGACATCTTGGAACCCTCCTCCAAAGCCACTAAATCCTCCAAAACCAGCATCGCCACCATTTTGGTCAAATGCTGCATGACCAAATTGATCATATTTTGCTCTTTTTGAAGAATCTGAAAGAACTTCATAAGCTTCTTGGACTTCTTTAAATTTTTCTTCAGCACCAGGCTCTTTATTTAAATCTGGATGATATTTCTTTGCGAGTTTTCTATATGCAGATTTAATATCGTCTTCACTACATCCCTTGGATAAGCCTAAGACTTCATAATAATCTCTTTTATTTGCCATAGCGTGCTCCTTTCTTAATACGATAAATATGGAGGATGTGAAATCCTCCATATCATTTATTCAATTAAACTATTTCTTTTCAGAGAAATCTGCATCGATTACATCATCATTGTTGCTGTTTGTTCCACTTGCAGCGTCAGAAGTTGGTTGATCATTGTATTGTTGAGCACCTGCTTGATTTTGATATTGTTGAGCATATGCAGCAGCTTGTTCTAATTGAGTCATTTTTGCTTTTAAAGTTTCGATATCATTTTTGTCTAAAGCTTCTTTTAATTCATTTCTTAATTTTTCAGTTTCAGCTTTTTGATTTGCATCCATCTTATCGCCTTGTGTAGCCATAGCTTCATCAATTTGAGAAATGAATGATTCTGCTTTATTCTTGATTTCTACTTCTTCTTTTCTCTTTTCATCAGCTTCTTTATTTTCTTCAGCTTCTTTCACCATTCTATCAATATCTTCTTTAGATAGACCGTTGTTGCCAGAAATTGTAATTTGTTGTTCTTTATTTGTATCTAAGTCTTTAGCTTTAACATTAACAATACCATTAACATCGATATTAAATGTAACTTCAATACGAGGTTGACCTCTTCTTGCTGGACGGATACCATCAAGTCTAAATGAACCAATTAATTTGTTATCTCTAGCCATTGGTCTTTCACCTTGATAAACCATGATATCAACAGATGGTTGATTATCTTCCGCGGTTGAGAAGACTTGTGATTTTGTGGTTGGAATTGTAGTGTTTCTGTTAATTAAAGCAGTCATAACACCGCCCATTGTTTCAATACCTAATGTTAATGGAGTAACATCAAGTAATAATACATCTTTCTTATCACCACGGATAACTCCACCTTGAATAGCAGCACCAACAGAAACTGCTTCATCTGGGTTGACAGAGATATTTGGAGTTTTACCTGTTAATCTCTTAACAAGTTCAAGAACAGCTGGCATACGAGTAGAACCACCAATCATAATGATTTCGTGTAAATCATTTGCGGTTAATTTTGCATCTTGTAAAGCTCTTCTAACTGGTTCTTCAGTTCTTCTTAATAAATCTCTTGTCAATTCTTCAAATTTTGCTCTTGTTAAATCCATTTCAAAGTTGACAGGACCATTTTGAGTCATAGCAATGAAAGGAAGAGAAATTGTAACTTTTAATTGGCTTGATAAAGCAATTTTAGCTTTTTCTGCTTCTTCTTTTAATCTTTGTGAAGCCATCTTATCATTTGATAAATCAACTCCATATTGAGCTTTGATTTGGTCTTTAATGTAAGCAGCTAAAACGTTATCCCAGTCATCACCACCTAGTTTATTATCACCAGCTGTAGCGATAACTTCAAAAGTTCCATCAGCAATTTCTAGAATTGAAACATCGAATGTTCCTCCACCTAAATCGTAAACCAAAATCTTTTGATCTTTATCGGAATTACTTTCTTCACCATAAGCAAGAGCAGCAGCTGTTGGTTCGTTAATAATACGAACAACATCTAATCCTGCGATTGTACCAGCATCTTTTGTTGCTTGTCTTTGAGCATCATTGAAGTAAGCAGGACATGTGATAACTGCTTTTGAAATCTTTTGTCCTAAATTATCTTCTGCATATTTTTTCATATAAGCTAAGATTTTTGCGGAAATCTCTTGTGGAGTGAAATCCTTGTTGATGCAATTGATATGAACTTTTTCATTTGTACCCATTTTACGTTTAATTGAAGCAACTGTATCTGGGTTAGTTAATAATTGTCTTTTAGCAGCAAAACCAACAATTTCTTCTCCATCTGGTTTAAAAGCTACAACAGAAGGTGTTGTATTTGGTCCTTCTGGGTTAGGAATAACTTTCCATTTACCATCTTCTTGCATATATGATACAACTGAGTTTGTTGTACCTAAGTCAATACCTAAAATAATTTCTTTTGCCATAATATTTTTCTCCTTTAATTTAATTTATTTTTGAATCTTCTGAATTTTGTGACTCAGATGAAGTTTCATCTTTTTCTTCTTTTTTAATTTTGGAAACAACGACCATTGCAGGTCTTACTAAACGATCCTTTAACATATAACCTTTTAGTTGCACAGTGGTTACTAAATCATCTTCTTCGCCTTCAACTACTTCGACAGCTTGCATAGTTGTATGATCAAATTTATCACCAACAGAAGGAACAATTTCTTTTACTCCTTCATTCTCTAATGTTGCGCTCATTTGGTTATAAATCATTTCAAATCCTTTGCAATAAGCCGCTAAGGTTGGATCGCTTGGTTTAAATTTAAAACAATTGTAGAAGTTATCAAATGATGGAAGCAATGCTTCAAGAAATCCTTGGCTACGATACTTCATAACTTGTGCATGATCTTTTTCAATATGCTTTCTTAAGTTATCCATATCAGCATATGCTTCATAGTACTTATTTTTCCAATAAGCAACTTGACTTTCTAGATATTCGATTTTTTCTTTTTTTGACTTTTTCTCGTCTTTTTTACTTGATTCATCGCTATCTATTTCTTTTTCTACATCTATTTCTTTATTCTCGTCCATCTTCATCTTCCTTTCTTTCATCATTAAAGAATTTATTCAATTCTCCAACAACATATTCTAAAGCGGATAATACTTTGTCATAATCCATTCTAGTTGGACCAACAAGAGCAATAGTTCCTCGCTTTTGTCCGTTTACATTAATGTTACTTGTAACAACTGAAACATTCTTCAAATCATCATTGTCGTTATCATCTCCAATAAATACTTGCGAAGTTGTTCCTTTATTGTTGTAATTCTTCATAACTTCTGGTGATTCAAGTAATTTCATCATTCTTTTAATAGCACTAGTGTTATCGGAAAATTCTGGTTGATCAAACAAATTATCAGTTCCAAACATGGAGACACGATTTTCAGTAAATTTAAGAAGCATTTCTGCAAAAGCTCGATAAATTATATCATTGTCTTTCACGTATTGGGTAATAATAGGTTTAATCACTTCCATCTTTGGAACTAACGCTGAAATTGAAGTACCAACCAAACGATCATTTAACATCTTGACACAATTTTGTACATCGACAATATTTACATCGCTTGGAAAAATAAATGTCTTATTTTCAACATAGCCTTTATCAGTAACAAATACCGCGGTTGCGGAATTCTTTGCTAAAGGAATACATTGGACTGATATTAAACGCTCTTCATCAGCATTTGGTCCAAGAACCACAGAGGCTAAATTTGTCATATGGCTCAAAACTTCACATGATTCTTTAATTACATCTTCAATCGATTTGCTCTTTTCATTAAGAACTAAAGCTAATTGATTTTTTATCTCAGAATCTAAATCTCTTTCTCTTAAATAAGATATATAATACTTATATCCTTTGGTAGAAGGGATTCTACCTGAAGAGGTGTGAGTTTTTTCAATCATCCCGTTCCTTTCAAGCTCCGCCATTTCATTTCTGATTGTGGCAGATGAATATGGAAGTTGATATTCTTCAATCAGAGTATGACTTCCAACAGGAGATGCCGTGCGTATGAAATATTCAACGATATACTTAAGAATTAAGTCTTTTCGAGATAAATCCATAATGTCGCCTCCTTTTTAGCACTCTTCTTTTTCGAATGCTAAATATATTATAACCAATTTATTAGCACTGTCAACACATTGGTGCTAAATTTTTAAAAAAAAATGAAAAATAAAAAAACAATAGATAAAATCTATTGCCTTTTATTTAATTATTACAATTGAATTGCTTAGTGTATCATAAATAGTTGATTCTGTATGAACATAGAGCATATAAAATGCATTTATTATTACAGTTGGCCACAAAGAAAGAGGAAGATATTTTAATAATACTTGCTTCAAAGTTAATCTCTTACCATCGATACTAACCATTTTGGTTTTAGTAAATAGATTTCCAATTGTATTTCCATTAAATAGGTATGCAAATAAAGAATTAATCAGTAAAAAATATACCATAGCAAAAAATTCTACCCATAAAAAGAAGGTTAAATAATCTAATATTTGAAAACTATGTTTCAATAAAAAATAAGTTAATAGAGAAAGTATGGATGGAATTATCAAATCGATTAAATATGAAATAATTCTTTTATCAAATCTTGGTATATTCATTTTATTCCCTCCCTATTAATATAATAATATTCTTTCAATATAATCTAAAATATATAAATTACTTTTTGTTACTTTTACATATCCTTTTTCTATTTGAAGAAGATTATCACTAACTAATTTTGCTATTTTTTCTTTATATTTAGTTTCAAAATCAATATCATACTCTTCATTTAATTCTTTTATACAAATTCCTTCGCTCATCCTTAGCCCTAACATTAATTCGTAAAACAATTTATCTTCTCTAGATAGGAGTTCTTGACTTGCTACATATTCTCCTTTTAGATATTTATTTAATGATTTAGTGTTATCATAACGTACATCACCAATATAAGAAGAAGCACCTAAACCACATCCATAATACTGACAATTTGACCAATATAATTTATTGTGAAATGAGCAAAAACCCTCTTTTGCAAAATTAGAAACTTCATATCTTTTAAATCCTTTTTCTTCTAATTTTTCACATATATAATCATATTCTTCTCGAAGAACATCATCATCCTTCTCTTTTACCTTTTTTATACCATATAAAGTATTTGGATTGACCATTAAAGCATATGTAGATATATGTGTAACATCTAAAGATAAAGCTTTCTCTACATCGTTTTTTAACAAAGAAAAACTTTGATTTGGTAAGCCATAAATTAAGTCAATATTTATGTCATCTATATGATGTTTATGAAGAAGATCAATTGCTATTTTTACATCATTTTCATTATGAAATCTATTCATATCTTTAAGCAAATCATCAGAAAATGACTGTACCCCTAAAGATACTCTATTTACTCCATACCTATGAAGTAAAGCGATTTTATCTTCACTCAAAGATTCAACATTTGCTTCAAAAGTATAGTGAATACCTTGACGAACATATTTAGATAAAATATCTAATAATAAATGTAAATTTTGTAGTGAAAGAGAAGAAGGAGTTCCTCCTCCTACATAGATTGAAGCAATATCTTTAATATTTAAAGACGCTAATTCTTTTTCAAGTTCTTTTAAATAGTTATTGCAAAGAGATTCATTATAAATCATTTTGCAAAAATCGCAATACGCACATATATGACTACAAAAAGGAATGTGAACATATAATCCCTTATTTTTCTTCATTTTTTTCTGTTTCTTCATCACTTTTTGCTAGTGTATTTTCTTCAAAAGGAACTACATATTCATCATCATCTTTTGAAGTATCTTCATTCTTTTTTTCTTCATTACTATCTAACGAAGGAACAAATTTCTTAATCAAAAATACCACTAGTGCGATGCCACATGCACCTAAACAGATCCATAATATTTCCATAAAGCATTCTCCTTTTAATCTCTTACTACCGGTGTATAAACAAATTTATTACGAATTTGTTCTTTTTTATAAAATCCTAAATTAGCTAAATTATCCATTGAAGTACGTGCTGTTTCATAGACAACATTTTGCTCTCTTTTATATTGAGCAATCGTATAATATTTACCAATAGTACAATGTTTAGAATAAAAATCGGCTTGATTTTTCTTTAATGAAGGATAGATTTCTAATAAATGTTGGGCAATTAATGAAGCATCCTTTTCATCAAGTCCCACTGGCACTTTTGGTAAAGAGATCTTCTTTTCAAAATCTACTCCATCAATAGCAATGTTTTCACTATAATTAACATGTTCAACTACCTTTTCTTCTAAAGGTTCATTAACTTTGATTTCCTCTTTTTCTTCTAAAACAATTTCTTCACTTTCTTCTTTTTCATCAATTTGAAGTTCTTTAACTTCATAATCCATTATTTTTTCTTCTACTAATGATAAAGAATTATCAAATATTTGAATCAAAAGATTAGAAATATATGTTAAATCAAATTTCATTTCCGATTCGAGCATCATCTTATCAATTATCTTGCTTGAAGATAAAATCTCCTCTTCAATATTAGTAAATGAAGGAATATTTTTATTATCAAAGTGTGTGAGTACAAATTTAAAAATCAATATAGCCATCTCTTCGTTATAATATTCAAATGGTTTAATATAAAGAATATAGAAATATGATATAGATGCATTAATGAGTCCACAATAAGGAGACTTATTTAAAAAGGCAACTAAATCTTCTAAAAGTGGAACAATTCTTTCAAGTGGAGCTCCTTCATAATGCTTTCCTACAAGGACATGATCTTGTTTATTATTAACATCAGTTTGACGAATATAAGAAGAAGTATTTTCTAAATCAAAAGTTCTTCCTCTTAATATTCCATAAATCTCAATAAATTTTGCAAAAGATATTTCATCAACATTATCTTGAATATATTTTAAAACATTGACATATCGATATAAAAATAATTGTTCTACTGGTATAGTTTCTTGTTCCTTATTTATTAAAGCTAAAGCAGCAGGATGATCAATTTTTATATCGTAAAGACGGGCAAGGGTTAAAACTATATTTAAATAAGAATCATTTTCAAATACGATTCTATCTTTAGCATTTGTATAAGAAAGTTGAATATATTTCACTAAGGAACTTGAAATCCTTTTCTCAATTTTTATCACTTTATTAAGCAAATATTGAGGTAAAACAATATTAAAAGGAACATATTCAATGTTGCGAAGTGGCAATTGTTTTGTATAATAAGTACGATATTGAATAACCTTATCCCAAATCGAATCAATGCTGGAAATATTCAATGCTTTTTTTACTTCATCCTTAGTAGCATAGGACTCATCAGTAAACCTTATACCAAAATCTTTTTCCATATTTCTCACCTCAAAAATCATTAGTATGATTATATAAAAAAAACACCTATTTATCAATAGGTGCAACAAAAATCTACTAATATTCTACTAACAAATTGCAACAATTATTATTCATTTTCTTCATCAACTGACAGAATCGCCATAAATGCCTCTTGAGGTACTTCAACAGTACCAATAGATTTCATTCTCTTCTTACCTTCTTTTTGTTTATCTAGAAGTTTTTTCTTACGAGAAATATCTCCTCCATAACATTTAGCTAATACATCCTTACGCATAGCTTTTATATCGGTACGAGCGATGATTTTTCCTCCAATTGCCGCTTGGACTGGAACTTCAAATTGTTGACGAGGAATTACATCCTTTAATTTGGTAACAATTTGTTGTCCTCTTTTATAAGCAAAATCCTTAAATACAATGGAACTCAATGCGTCTATTGGTTCTCCATTTAATAAAATGTCCATTTTTACTAGCTTATTTGGTAAATAACCAGATAATGAATAGTCAAAAGAAGCATATCCTCGAGAATATGATTTTAGTTTATCAAAGAAATTATAGATGATTTCAGAAAGTGGTAATTCATAGATGAGTTCCATCCTAGAATCATCAAAATATACTAAATCAACATAATTACCGCGCTTTTCTTGAGCTAGCTGCATAATTGGACCCACAAATTCTTTAGGAGTCATAATTTTTGCTTCAACAAATGGTTCTTGAATCTCCTTAACTAGTGTTAAATCAGGCATTTTTGCAGGATTATCTAATTCAATCATAGTGCCATCATGTAAATAGATATGGTAGATAACAGAAGGAGCAGTTAATATTAAATCAATATTATATTCTCTTTCTAATCTTTCTTGGACTACATCCATATGAAGTAATCCTAAGAAACCACATCTAAATCCAAAACCTAATGCTTGTGATGTTTCTGGTTCAAAATGTAATGAAGCATCATTTAAGGAAAGCTTTTCTAAAGCTTCTTTTAAATCTTGATATTTTTTCGAATCACAAGGATATAATCCGCAATAGACCATTGGATTTAATTTACGATAACCAGGTAAAGGCTCCTTGCTTGGATTATTCTTAAGGGTAATAGTATCACCAGGTCTTACTTCAGTAATATCTTTAATTTGGGCAGCTACCCATCCTACTTCACCAGCATATAAGACATCTTCTTTTACTTCTTTAGGATTTCTTATACCAAGCTCAGTTACTTGATAAGACAAGCCATTAGACATTAAAACTATTTGATCACCAACTCGTAATGTACCTTCTTTGATTCTAACTTGCGCTACAACGCCTCGATATGAATCATAAAAAGAGTCAAAAATTAAAGCTTTTAAAGGAGCATTTTCATCTCCTTGAGGACAAGGAATTTTATTTACAATTTCTTCTAATATCTTTTCAACATTTAATCCAGTCTTTGCGGATACTCCAATAGCTTCATCGCATGGAAGACCAATAGTCTTTTCAATTTCTTCTTTTGTTCTTTCTACATCTGCTGAAGGTAGATCAACTTTGTTGATTACGGGAATAATCTCTAAATCATTATCAATTGCTAAATATACATTAGCTAAAGTTTGCGCTTCAACCCCTTGAGTAGCATCAACAACAAGTAGTGCACCTTCGCAAGCCGCAAGGCTTCGCGATACTTCGTATGTAAAGTCAACATGGCCAGGAGTGTCGATTAAATTGAATAAATAATCTTCCCCGTTTTGTGCTCTATAATTTAAAGAAACAGCATTTAGTTTAATGGTAATGCCTCTTTCTCTTTCTAAATCCATCGAATCAAGTAATTGATCCTTCATTTCTCTCTTTGACACTGTATTTGTTAATTCTAAAATACGATCCGCTAGAGTGGATTTGCCATGATCAATATGAGCAATGATAGAAAAATTTCTTATATGTTCTTTATCATATTTCATAAATCATTCCTCCTTCACCAAAATAAAATACATTAATTTATGCTATATTTCAAATATAAATTAAGTACTTTTCCAAAAGTCATCGATTATTTCTTTTATTTCTTTATTAGAAGAAACATAATAATTATTTTTATATTCCCTTTGAATAACTTCTTTATATTTTCTTTGTTTATAACGATCATCAATAAACATGACAATCCCTTTATCATTTTCACTTCTAATTACTCGTCCGGCTGCCTGTAAGATTTTATTGATGCCAGGATTAACATATGAGTAATCATATCCACTCATATCGTTATTATCAAAATAATCTTTTATTAAATCTCTTTCAAAAGATACTTGCGGTAAACCAACACCAACAATAATTGCCCCAATTAGTTTATCTCCAACTAAATCAATTCCTTCCGAGAAAGCTCCTCCTAATACGGCAAGTCCCACAAGAGTTTGATTACTGTCCACATCAAAACGTCTTAAAAAATCACCTTTTTCTTCTTCACTCATATCACGTGTTTGTTGAATATACATTTCTTTTTCACTTGAATGAAGGTAAGAGGCTACATTTTCTAAATAAGTATACGAAGAAAAGAAAACTAAATAATTACCTTTCTTTCCTTTTATTACTTCTTGAATAGAACGAGCTATTTCTTCATAAGAATATTCCCTATCCTTATAACGAGTAGAAATATCACTTCTAATAATAGTTAAGCACCTATCACTATCAAATGGTGATTCTAAAGTCATAAAAGGAGTATCATCATTTCCGCCTAAACATTGTACATAATAATCAAGTGGTGTTAATGTTGCCGAGAAAAATATCGCTGATTTTAATTTTTTCAGCGTCTTTTCAATTAAGGATGAAGAGTCTAAACATTTAATGCGTGCAATTAGATTTTTATTACAGTTTACATAATACGTTTTAAAACCTTTTCCCACAAATTCAGATATCTTTATAAATTTATTAGTCATTCTAAAAACTTCTAAAAATAAATCAGTTACATAATCACTATAATTCTTTAATACATCTTGCATTTGTTTAAAAAAGCTTTCAAGAATTGCATATAAATCATTAGAAAAATTAGGTTCACTGATAATATACTCTTCTTGTTCTAAAGAGATATTCTCAAGATAATTAATCACTTTTTTCATTGCTCTTTTCATTTTTGGATGGCGATATGATTTAAATTGTTTTTGAAGAAGCTTAATTTTATGAAAATCAAAATCAGCAGAATACATGTCTCTACTTCTATCGACTAGATTATGCGTTTCATCAATAAGTGCTACATAAGGTACTTCGTCAGTTTCAAAAAATCTTTTTAGATAGACTAGAGGATCAAAAAAGTAATTATAATCACAAATAATGACATCACAAAATAAAGAAGTATCTAATTGAAGTTCGTAAGCGCACATATCGTTATTATTTGCATACTTATTAATTATTTTCTCATCAATCAATTCTTCATTTTTAACGATTTCCAATAATACATTTTTAATTTTATCGTAATAACCATTTGCAAATGGACAATCAAGGGGATTACATTTCCTGTGACCAGCTTGACACATCTTTTCTTTGGCAGTTAGTTTAATGGTACGGGCAACTTGACCGTGTTTAATTAATCTCTTCATCGCCTCATAAGCAACTTCTTTTGCTATAGTTTTTGCAGATAAATAAAAAATTTTTTCCGTATTTTCTGTTCCAAAAGTTTTTACGGCAGGAAATAAAGTTGACATTGTCTTTCCAATTCCCGTAGGAGCTTCAATAAATAAAGTATCTTCATTTTTTATCGTTCCATATACGTATTTTGATAATTCTCTTTGCCCTTTTCGATAAGATTCATAAGGAAACTTTAAAGTATTAGCGGTTTGAACTTTTAAATTATCATGTTCTAAAATGATTTTGTAAAAAGATAAATAGTCTTTTAATAAATTTATAACATATGATTCTAATTCATCTTTTGTGTAAGCAAATTCTTTTATCAAACGCGAATCATCTTTTTGGGAAATATAAGTTAATCTTACTTTTATATAGTCAATATTATTTTTTGTAGCGTACATATAGGCATAGACTTTTGCTTGACCTAAATGCCAATCTTTTTGACTTTCATAAAACTCTTCTAAATCAACAACTGTTGTTTTAATTTCATCAATAACTGGAATCTTATCTAGAATGATTCCATCTGCCCTTCCGTTTAATTTAAAAAGATAATCATCTATTTGATAGGAAATCTCCAAAGCCTCTTCGCTTAGATACGTTCCTCCTTGAATCTTTTGATATCTTAAATGAATTCTAGAGCCTTCAGCCATAGAAGCATTATTATATATACGATTGTCGATACTTCCTCTTCTTAGAAGGAAATCTACAAGTCCATGAACTGATAGCACTATTTCTTTCATTTTTTTCACCTTTTTTTATTATAAATTAAAATAAAAAACAATGAAACAATATAAATTAACTTTATACCATTTCATTGTCAAATTTATCATTAATTAAATAGAGAAACAAAGAACAATCATTAATATCATTAATAAGATTGCATCAAGTATCATACGAGATGAAATCTTTACTACTGTTAGTACATTTTTATTTTTCTCAGTTCTCTTAACTATTGTTTTTCTTGTTGGAAGAGCAATAATGGAAACAATAATTCCAAAAAGGAAAATAGCGATCCACATGATATCATATAAGTTCGCAAAGATATATTTAAGTCCAAAATCGCCCCATTGTTTGTTACTATGGGTAAATGTTTTACAAAGATATGCCGCGATAGAACATAATGCAAAGATAATAATTGAAGGATAAGTAATCATTTTTGCTTTCTTTAATTGACTTGTAATTGTCGCATTTTCTTTATAGACAACATCCATTGTACCATTTGTACAGTTAACTAATTGATATTCATCACCCATTTGTAATGATGCGATAGGTACAAGAATTACCTTAGTATCAATTTTAACAATATTTGACCATTTTTCTTTCTCTTTTTGAAGTCTTTTGTAAGATTTAGTTTGTTCAAGAGCCACTTGTACTCTCTTTTGAATTTCTTCTTGTGAGCAAAGATAATCGGTGTCTAAATCATAATATTCACCATATTTAACTGGTGAATCCATAATAACTTCACTTTGAGCAGGTAATTTAGAAATATCACAATCAGGATTATTTGTACCAATTCTTAAAACCGTTTCATCGCATTTTGATTCATTGATATTTAATGCAGTTTTATCAACAACATTTAAAATGTTTAACTTGTTAATACGATCAGAAGCATCATTATCCTTTCCATAGAATACGGTAGAAAAACGACAGAATTCTTGATGGTCTGTAGGATCGCTTCCTTCATCAAATTCTTTCCATGAAAATTTAGCTACACATGTGCAGCAATACAAAGGAACATATTTTACATCTACATATACTGATTGATATTCTAGGCTTTGGATAAAATCAAGGTATTCATCGTCAACATCAACACCTTTTTTCTTAATTGTATCAACAATCTTAGTTAAAGCATCATGTTTAGAATATTTTGATTGTGCCATTTCGATTGCACAACAATTGCCAAGTTTTAATGTTAATTCATCTAATGTCATTTGATTTACCTCTCTTTATTTATTTTTTCAACTTTTCCACTTCATAAGTAGGTTCATCAATAACTTCTACTTTTGAAATAATTACAGGATTTAATGGTCGATCAGAAGGTGAAGTTCTCACTTTTGCAATCGCATCTACTACATCCATTCCTTCAATCACCTTTCCAAAAGCTGCATATTGTCCGTCTAGATGAGAAGCATCTTTGTGCATAATAAAGAATTGACTTCCTGCTGAATTTGGAAGATAACTTCTTGCCATAGATATAGTTCCGCGAGTATGTTTAAGTTTATTATCTACACCATTAGAAGAAAATTCTCCCTTAATTGCGTAACCAGGTCCCCCTGTTCCATTTCCAACAGGACATCCACCTTGAATCATAAATCCGTAGATAACACGATGAAAAGTTAAATTATTATAAAAACCTTTTCTACATAATTCCACAAAGTTACTTGCTGTATTTTTAGCTTCGCTATAATTCATTTCTAATTTGATTTGACCAAAATCTTTTATTGTTAAAATAACCATATTAATTCCTCTTTTTTTACTATTTTACCACATATTTCGTTACTTTATATAATCTTTTTACAATAAAAATAATTTTTTAAT
>JALFBO010000115.1 GCA_022772105.1 Erysipelotrichaceae bacterium
TAATGTAATTTATAATAAACTAAAAGGATTAGATGTTACAAAACAACTAGAGATTGATAACGCCTTAATTGAATTAGATGGCACAAAAGACAAATCTTCTTTAGGCGCTAATGCGCTGCTTGGTGTTTCTTTAGCTTGTGCTCGATGCGCATCTTCCTACTTAAATATTCCTTTATATCGTTACCTAGGTGGAATAAATACTACCCTTCCTCTTCCTATGATGAATATTTTAAACGGAGGAGCTCATGCTGATTTTAGCATCGATTTTCAAGAAATAATGATCGTACCATTTGCATCTTCCTTTAAAGAAGCTTTGCGCATTGGAGATGAAATATTTTTTACTTTAGGTACAATACTTAAGGAAAGAGGATATAGTCTTTCAAAAGGAGATGAAGGAGGATATGCTCCTCTTCTTTCTTCAAATGAAGAAGGTATTAGACTAGTTCTAGAAGCTATCACAAGAGCTTCCTATACGCCCGGAAAAGATGTTTATCTTGCTTTAGATATCGCATCAAGTGAATTATATAATTCTAAAGAAAAGAAATACCATCTAAAAAAGGATAATAAAACTTATTCCTCGCTTGAATTTGTTAATAATTTTCTTTCTCCTTTACTTGAAAAATATCCTCTTATTTCTTTAGAAGACCCTCTTAGTGATGATGATTGGGAAGGATGGACTTATTTACATGAAATATTTGCCAATCGCGTTCTTCTTGTTGGGGATGATTTATTTGTAACAAATGTTGAAAGGCTAAAAAAAGGTATAGAAAATAGAGCGGCTAATGCAATACTAATTAAACCAAATCAAATTGGAACGCTAAGTGAAACTTTACAAACGATCCGATTAGCTCAGAAAAATGGATTAACTTATATCATTTCCCATCGTTCTGGTGATAGTGAAGACACCTTTATCGCCGAACTTTCTGTTAGTACCTGCGCTTCATTTATCAAAACAGGGTCTTTATCAAGAAGTGAAAGAGTCAGTAAATATAATCGTCTTCTTTCTATTGAAAATGAAATAAGTTCTTCGCTAAACAATCCTAAATTAATATCCTTCACTCTTCCATCTAAATTTATAAAGTAAATATAAAATAGCAAGTTTAATAAATTGAACTTGTTTTTTTATTCACAAATATTTTTTCATGCATTAGAATTAATATAGGTGAATGAATATGAAAGCAAATAAAATTGTAACTATATTATGTATATCTCAAATAATTTTTATGATGTCTTCTTGTTCCCTATTTACTCCAAAATACAAAAATTTAAAACTAGAGAATGATATTCATACTAAGGAAGAGCTTTTAAATGCCACTTTACGCATTGAAATGACTATTACCAAAAAAATCCCTTTTATTGGAGAAACTATATCAACAAATTATGGTTCTGGAGTTATATTTTATGAAGATAGCAAACGTTATTATGCCTTAACCAATAATCATGTCATATTTAAAATGAATGGATTTGATAATCCAAAATATGCTGTTGTAGATAGTAAAGGTAAAGAAAGAAAAGCAAAAGTAGAAAAAACAGCATCTTCTTATGATTTAGCAGTCGTTTCTTTTGAAAAAGATGATTATAAATATAATGTTGTCCATATAGAAGAAACTAATCCTTCTATCGGTACATATGTCTCTGCAATAGATCAAAATTTCACTATTACAAGTGGATTTATAAATAAGTATGAACCTGCACAAGAATTAGGTGGTACTATCAACGCTCAAACAAATGTAAAATTCGATGTTATTTCTGCTTCCACTTATACTCATCCTGGTTCCAGTGGCGGTATTTTATACGATAACGATTTTAATCTTGTAGGCATTGTATATGCTGCTTGTTCTTATTCTACTGGAGAATTTATTTGTTCTTATTCCATTCCTTGTGAAAAAGTTCTAACATTTTTGAAAAATGCATAAATGTAATCTAGTATTATTTCCATAAAAAACAAGGAAGATTATTGAAATAGCCTATAAAAAAAAGAAAAACGAAGCGTTTTTCTTTTTTAAATTTTATGTTCTTTAATATAATCTTGATATCCTTGGGTTAAAGAAAATCCTTTATTATAGTGATGACCAACACGTTGTTCTTCTGGTGGTAATTTCATATAGTCTCCAAACAACCATTTTAAGTATCCATCATAATCACTAGGACAATTAACTTCAATATCTTCAAATTGAATCTTTACGCCTTTTCCAAAAAAGGAAGAAGGCATCGCTTCTTTAGAAGGAGATTTACCTAAGCAATTTGCAATCATCACACTTTCATCAAATTTAGGATTTACCATCAATTTATCAACCCATTTATTTCTTAAGTGGAAAAGATTAAGCCAGCATGTTAATAAAGCGACGAGATTGAAAAATAAATCTTTAATTATAGTACCTTTTTTAGGTTTTCTAAAAAGAGAAGGTAAGTACATCATCCACACATTAAACCAAAAATAATATAATTTAGGCGCAAACTTCTTTGATGGTTTCATTTTGCTAGATATACCATCAAGAGGAAATATATCAATCCAAACACCATGGTTAATGCGATGGTATTTATAATAAGATTCAATGAATGTGGTACGAGAATCTCTTAATTTTCCATAATTATAAATATAATGAGGATCTGTTTTATAATTTTGAATGAAACAATAAGAAGGTAGTTCATCTTGCATCTTCATAAACTTTTCGTAATCTTCTCTTGGCATAGCTACATCGATATCGTCATCCCAAGGAATAAAGCCTTTATGACGAACACATCCTAAAGCAGAACCACCAACCATAAAATAGCGAAGATTATTTTTTTCGCATACTTTAACAAATTCTTTTAATAAATTTAATTCAACCTTTTGTATTTCATTCATGGCTTTTCACTTCTTTCACATAGAAGATTATCATTTTTTTTATTAAATAACAAGAAATACAATTTCATTTGTTTAATATAAAAAATATTTTCATAGATTATATAGAAAAATTAAAAAATTAGTCCTACTATTTAAAAGAAGGAAGTAACATCTATGAATAAAAAATTATTTATAATATCTTTATTATCTTTATCATTAATATGCTCATGCGGAATAAGAAAACAAGATGTATCT
Organism: Erysipelotrichaceae bacterium; assembly: GCA_022772105.1. Classification (GTDB taxonomy): domain Bacteria; phylum Bacillota_I; class Bacilli_A; order RFN20; family CAG-449; genus UBA3210. The sequence goes on from JALFBO010000115.1 coordinate 3,083, forward strand.
AGTAACAGTTCCTCATTAACTACTTCTAATATTTCTTCTTCATCATCTTCTAAAGAAGCACCTATTCTATATGATGAAAAAGTTGATTTATCATATGGGGAATATGAAAGGAATAAATTGAATCTATATATACCAAAAAACAAAGCTTCTAATGGCTTAGTACTATTCATTCACGGAGGAGCATGGATAAGCGGTGATAAAAAAGATTATTATGACTCATGCAAAATTTATTCTTCCTATGGATATTTAAGCGCAACGATGAATTATCGTTATGCTAGTGAAGATGTTACGTGTGAAGATATTCTTAATGATATCACAAGTGCTATAACATTTATAAAAGATTATGTTTCTTCTTATGATATTGATGTAGATGGATTGATGCTAGGAGGCCATTCAGCAGGAGGTCATTTATCATTACTTTATGGTTATAAATGCAAAGATATATCTCCTGTTCCTGTGAAAGGTATCATCTCTCTTGCTGGCCCAACTGATTTAACTCACAAATCTTATTACACAGGTGAAACAAAAGATCTAGCTTATAAAATATTTTCTTATTTAATTGGAGAAACACTTTCAGAAGAAAATAAAGAAAGTAAAAGAAGACTATTAGAAAATATATCTCCTCTTTATTATGTTTCTTCATCTTGTGCACCAACATTAATAGTGCAAGGCGATGAAGATTTGATAGTTAACTGTGAAAACTCCTACTTCCTAGCAGATAAATTAAAAGAAAATAACGTTCCTTATGAATTAATAATATTTCCTCATTCTGGCCATATGTTAATGGGAGATGAAGAGAAATTAAATGAAACCTATAGCAAAATAGGAAGTTTTATTGTCGCCGCTTTATAAAGAGTTATCGATGCATTTTAAGCGCATCTTCATACATTTGAATCAGCGCATCAATAGATTTACTAATATGGTATTTTTCACCCATACCATAGTATTTTTTCGCTTCTTCTTTTCTTTCCTCTTCATGTTCTATCCAATAATCTATCTTGGATGCTAATTCTTTAGCATCTCTATTTTTAAACACACTCTTTTGACTTAAAGCAAATTGCGATGTCGCGGTAATATCACCTTTTGCAATTAAAGGGACAATACCACTTTGTATTGCTTCCATGCATGACATTCCTTCTACTTCAATCATAGCACAATGAATATATAAATCAGTTTTTTCGTATATCTTTTCTAATTCTTCTAAAGAATAAAAGCCAAAAACTGGTTTATATTTTACTATGCCTTTTTTGTATAGTTTATCTGCTTCTTTATTCAATTTTTTATCTAGTGGTCCTCTTCCTGCAAGGATAAGACGAATTTTTGAAGCATAGTGAGAATATTTCATCGCTTTTAAAACGGTGATTTGATCTTTTTCAACTGAATATCTTCCTGATGTGACAATAGTAATGGTACCGTCTTCACTTTTTTGATGTTCTTTAAAGGGTTTATTAGATGGTAGCATACCATTTGATATAACTCTTAATTCAGGTATAAATTTCCATTTTATAAGTCGTTCCTTAACATTTTCTGTTGGACATTGAATAATATCGCATTTGTTGAAGACAGTATCCCTCCATAAACGCATCGTCGCATTATTGATAGCTTTAGTTTTATTTAAGTGAATGGAAGCAAAAAGATTTTCTGGGTGAAGATGGTATGTAGAAACAAGAGCTTTTCCTGCTTCTTTAGCTAAACGAGCTGTCTCCATTTGTAAAAAGAATGGTTCCTCTAAATGAATAACATCAGCCCAAGAAATAGCTTCTTTAATCAAATCTGTATCATTTTTAGAAAACGAATATCCTTGTTTTCTAATTAATCCATCAAAGATAGGAATCTTTGTATCTTTTAAATAATAATCTGGTGTTCCTTCTCCTCCACCATTACCCGACATAATTCTTACATCTATCCCTCTTTCTTTTAAATATTTTACAGTTCTTCGACAAGATGCAGATAAACCGTTTCCTTTGGCAAAAGCATTGTTAACTACAAATAAAACTTTCATAAGAATAACCCCTTTATATTATGTACAATAACAATAGCAAAAATATACCCTTATTTAAAATACAATTTTAAATAAAAATTATTTTTTAGAAAAAAACACTTAAGAGATACCTCTTAAGTGCTACATAAACGATAAATATTAATAATTTTTTGCGTTAACTTCAAAGTATGCTTGTGGGTGAGCACATACTGGGCATATTTCTGGAGCTTTTGTACCTACTACGATATGACCACAGTTTCTACATTCCCAAACTTTTACTTCGCTCTTTTCAAAAACTTGTTTTGTTTCAACATTCTTTAATAAAGCTCTGTATCTTTCTTCATGTTCTTTTTCAATAGCGCCTACCATACGGAACTTAGCTGCTAATTCCTTAAATCCTTCTTCTTCAGCTGTTTTTGCAAAACCTTCATACATATCAGTCCATTCATAGTTTTCGCCTTCTGCTGCAGCTTGTAAGTTGCTTGCTGTATCACCGATGCCATTTAATTCTTTGAACCACAATTTAGCGTGTTCTTTTTCACTATCCGCTGTTTTTAAGAATAAAGCAGCGATTTGTTCGTAGCCTTCCTTTTTAGCTTTAGAAGCAAAATATGTATATTTATTTCTTGCTTGTGATTCACCAGCGAAAGCTGCTTCTAGATTTTTTTCTGTTTGTGTTCCTTGATACTTGTTCATTGTTTTTCTCCTTTAATTAAACTATTAATTTTTTATGTTTTTCACACAAAGCGGTGAGATTTATATATAGCAATAATAAAATTTTATTATTTACTATCTTATTTAATTATATAAGTAATATTAACGCTATCACTTATTTCAATATCTTCTGGTGTTAAGTCAATATCATATGATTTATTTGACTTAAACTGCGCTACATCCATTTCCATAGTGCGAGAAGAAAAGTGATCTTCTTGGAAACTATAATCGATATTGATAATTTCTCCTAACATCAAAGAAGCAGCACTAGCAATAAGACTAGCCTTATTTTGTCCATCTTTGATTGCAATTTCAATCAATTCATTTTTAATTGATTCTATGTCCTCAACTAAATATCTGATTTCAATTTTTGGATTAACATTAGTTTGTCCAACCATAAATATAATCTTTCCTAATAATTCATTATCCACATTAATTTTAAGATTTAAATTTTGATTATATCTATATCCTACAAGAGTGGTTACAAATCCTCCCTCAAGATTTCTTTTTGATTCATACTCCGCTTTAATAGAAAAATGACTTGTCTTTATATCTTTATCTTTAAAACCCAATGAAGTTAATGATTCCTTGATCTTCCTTACATCATTAGAAGCATTTACTAATGCTAAAGAATATTCCTTAAATACTTGCGTAAGGACTAAAGTAATCTCTATCTTATTTGGATGTAAAACTTTTTTCCCTCTTCCTGTTACTTTGAGTATTCTTTCCACGATAGTCATCTCCTCTATGCATTTTAGATTATAGCATAATTAATTTTTCTATGTATATGAAAACACTTATTTTTTAAAAATGATATAATGATTTTATAAGGGGTGATGAGCATGCAATATGTACTTATTACTGGAGCATCGTCAGGAATTGGTAAAAGCTTAAAAGATATATTTTTACAAAACAATTACCACGTAATTGCGCTCGATATAAAAGAAATTGATCCACAAGATAATCTTGATTCATTTATTTGTGATATAACAAACAAAGAAAGCCTTCAAAACGTTAAAAACACTTTAGACAAACAAAATATCAAACTAGAATATATTATCAATGTAGCGGGAATTCACATGATGGCCTCTTTAGTGGAATCCCCTCTTGAACAAATGCAAAGATTAATAAATATAAACCTAAATGGTACGATGTCAGTCAATCGTATTTTTCACAGTCTTTTAAAAGAGAAAGGAAGGATAATAATTATCACCAGTGAAGTTGCTTCCTTTGATCCTATGCCTTTCAATGGATTATACAATGTTTCCAAAACAGCACTTGATACATATGCACAAGCCTTAAGACAAGAATTAAATCTTCTTAATCAAAAGGTTATTACTTTCCGTCCAGGTGCTGTTAAAACTCCTTTATGTGATTCTTCTTTGACGGGAACACAAAATCTTGTTGATTCTACAATTCTTTATAAAAAGCAAGCAGGAAAATTTTTAAAACTTGTCACTATGTTTATGGGTAAACCTCTTTCCCCTACAAAAATGGCAAAATTTATATATAAAAAATCTATCAAAAAACATCCAAAATTAATATATAAGAAACATCAAAATATCGGTTTAGTCCTTTTAAGTATATTACCTAAAAGATGGCAATGCGCGATTATAAAAGGAATATTATAGAAGAATACGATCTAATTTACATTTTCTCTTCAATCGTGCTTTAAAAAAATGGGCTTTTAGCCCTTTAAGTGAAAATATTTTTTATATTTCATAATTAAATGAATATATAGCCATTTTATATTATTTATTATTTTTTTGATATGAAGTTAGTTCATTAATAAAAGCATCGTATTCATCGTCTTGATAGCAATACATAAAACAAGTTTGAAGTGATTTTGCTTTAAATTTAGAAATAACATCAATAGCAATAGATGCACATTTTTTTAAAGGGAATCCATATATACCTACAGAAATTGGAACTAGACCAATCGTTTTAAAATTGTTTGAATCGGCAATAACTAAGGTATTATAAAAAGCTTCTTTTAATTTTGTTTCATCACCATCAGATGGTCCTACTGCATGAATGATATGTTTAGCTTTTAA
>JALFBO010000055.1 GCA_022772105.1 Erysipelotrichaceae bacterium
CCTTTAAAATCTATTATTTATTCTCTTTTTGAAAATATTAGTGAGATAGGTCAAGATGTATTTGATTCTTTAGAAGAGAAAGCATATAACAACATGATATTTGCTTTAAAAGATATCGATAAACAAATGCTTTATTTAGTAAAACTTCTTTCTTTTTCATTAAATAATTTACTTTGTCCTAAACTCCTTTCTTCCTTCGACAAATAAATAATGAATAGATAAATATAATTTATTTAAAGGGGAATTTATTTATGAAGAACTTTATTAAAGATGGAATTATAATTCTAGTAATTATTATTGTTATTTCTTCTCTTCTTGGAGCAACACAAAGTTCATCTAACGCGCAAAAACAAGAAAGTGTACAAAGTGAAATATATATTTTGGAAGAAAATATAGATTCTTCATATGTGATTAAGGATGGCAATTTGAATAATGAAGATAAAGAATCTTCTAAAGGAAACACATTCTCAAAAATAGGCGAAACTATTTCTTTAATTTTTATTAATTTAATAACTAAAATTGTAGAATTTATCACTACAATAATCTATAAGATTATGAGTTAGTATTTATATAGATTTTGACTAATATATTTGATAAAATAATAGAGCAAAGTAGGTGATTTATATGTGTAAGAATAAAAGAATAGTTTTTATGGGGACTCCAGAAATTGCTTCTATTGTTTTAGAGGGATTAATTGAAAGTGGATTTAATATTGTCGCGGTTGTAGCGCAAGAAGATAAACCTTTTGGAAGAAAAAAAGTACTAAAAGAAGTTCCTACTAAAGTAATTGCTAATAAATATAATATACCAGTTTATCAACCTCACAAAATACGTTTAGATTACGAATTTCTAAAGGAAATAAAACCTGATTTAATTTTAACTTGTGCTTATGGACAAATTGTGCCACAAGGATTATTAGATATTCCTTCTCTTGGTTCCTTAAATTTACATGGATCACTTTTACCAAAGTATCGAGGTGCGTCACCTATTCAACAAGCTTTGATCCACGACGATAAAGTTAGTGGTGTTACTTTAATGGAAATGATAGATAAGATGGATGCTGGAAGAATGTATTATAAAAAAGAAGTTCTTGTTGATGAAGATGATAATTATACTTCTTTATATAACAAGATTGCGACTTGTGCATTACAAGTAGCAAAAGAAGGATTACCATTATATCTTGAAGGAAAGCTTAAAGGGGAAGAACAAAACGAAGAAGATGTTACTATTTGTAGTAAAATAACTAAAGAAGAAGAGCATCTTTCTTTGGATTATACAAAAGAAGAATTTGTTAACTGGGTCAGAGGTTTATCTTATGAACCAGGAGGGTATTTATATTTAGACGATCAGGTTTTTAAAATTTTAAAAGCCCATGTTCATTCGTTGGAAGTTAAAGATGAAATAGGAAAAATTATCAAAGCCGATAAGAACGGATTAATATTGCAACTAAAGAACGGTACTGTAATGTTAGACGAGGTTCAAAAACAAGGAAAAAATAGGATGGATTATAAATCCTTTGTAAATGGAAATCAAAATATTTTAGGTAAAATATTAAAATAAAAAAATGTCTAGGAACGTATTTGATTACAAACCTAGACATTTTTTATTATTTTAAGGAATCAAGTGGGAATTTAGAGGTTAAAGCAATAACTTTATTTCGTATTTCTTGTAGTTTTTCTTCATCATCTTTATAAGTTAATGCTTCATCGATATAATCCACGATTAAAAGCATTTCTTTTTCTTTGAAGCCACGAGTTGTAACAGCGGGAGTTCCAACGCGAATTCCGCTTGTTACCATCGGTTTTTGACTGTCGTTAGGGATAGAGTTCTTGTTGACTGTAATTGATACTTTATCTAGAATTGTCTCCGCTTCTTTACCAGTTACACCTTTAGAAGAGAAGACATCGATTAAAATCAAGTGATTGTCAGTTCCTCCAGTAATTAATTTATAGCCTTTTTTGATGAATGCATCAGCCATTTGTTGGGCGTTTTTAACAACTTGTTTACAGTATTCTTTAAAGTCATCTTTTAAATCTTCGCCAAAAGCGACTGCCTTTCCGGCGATTACATGACATAAAGGTCCTCCCTGAATTCCTGGGAAGACATTCTTATTGACCTTTTTTGCTATTTCTTCGTCGTTAGTAAGAATGATGCCACCTCTTGTACCTCTTAATGTTTTATGGGTTGTAGAAGTAACAATATCGGCATATTCACAAGGATTAGGGTGACATCCTGTAGCTACTAAACCGGCAATATGAGCCATATCAACCATTAAATAAGCTCCTACTTCATCAGCAATTTTTCTAAATTTCTCAAATGAAATGATTCTTGGATAGGCAGATGCGCCTGCGACGATTAATTTAGGCTTAACTTCTAAAGCTATTCTTTCTACTTCATCATAATCGATATAACCAGTTTCAGGATTGACTCCATATGAGTAACAAGTATAAGTTTGGCCAGAAAATGATAATTTATAACCATGAGTTAAATGGCCTCCAGCATCTAAAGACATACCAAGGATAACATCTTTATCTTGAA
>JALFBO010000117.1 GCA_022772105.1 Erysipelotrichaceae bacterium
CACTACCGTTGAAGCAGTTTTATCTCAGTTAATGAAAGATGGAAAGATTGTGAAACACGGAAATACTAGAAATGCGATGTATACGCATAAATAAATTAGATTGGCATCTACTAAAAAGTAGGTGCTTTTCTTATGATAAAATCTCCTAAAAGAACATATTTTTAGGTGATAATCGTAATATTTAGGTAAAAAATGATAGGCATTATGATAACTCCGGGAGGTCAGCCTTGCCTTTTTATCAATTTACCCTCGCTATCGTTACTGCACTAAAGGACAGTTTATTTAAAGAATTAATTTAAGCTATTTTTATTATTTTAGAAATAAATCAATTTTCTTTAATGCCGATGAATTATCTATAACTCTATCTTCCATTTTCAAGTTAAAAACATGTCTTTCTATTTTTAATATTTTACTATAATCGCCATTAACTAGTTGCAACAACGTTGGAATAAATAATGGTGTTTCTTTTTCACTTCCGAAAATAGCTATAATTTTTATTTTACTCACAAAAGCATCCCATTTATCACTATTTTTGCTAAAATAATCTTGCATTCTTTCATTAAATACAAAATATAGTGATGATGGATTTGAACAATACATTGGAACCAGTAAGACAATACTTTTAAACTTAAGAGAAGCGTCAATTAATTGGTATATATCATCTTTCCTATACTTACATATTTTTGTAAAGCACTCATAATTACATTTACTACAAGAATGATAAGATAAATCTTTAAAAGCAATATATCTATCCCTCTCATTCATTTTATGATGAGCAACATCATAACAGTTACCAAAATCTCTAGCACTAAAAGAAATAAATATCTTGCTATCTTTGCTTGGACATTCTAAAACCAATTCATCATTATCTTCAATGAATTCGCTCATACTAATTTCATATTTTTTTAACAGCAATAATAACTTTTCATAGCTAATATCATTGATTCCTTTTTCTATTTTATTAATGGTTGAACGTGAAGAATAGCCTAATTCTTCGGCAAGTTCATCCATAGTTAAGTTATTCTGCATTCTAATTTCTTTGATTTTTTCACCTATTGTCTTTTTCATATTATTCACCTATTAAGAAGTTCATGATCAACTTAATTACAACGTCCATTTCCTCAGGCTTTGATTCTGCAGTTAATACCGTAATTGCAACTAATGTATCATTTGAAATAATCATTTTTCCCGATTTTACCAATGCATTATTTCTATTTAAAAATTCCAAGAATAATGTTGCAGCAATTCTTTTGCATCCATCAACAAACGGATGATCCTTTACTAAGAAATATAATAAATGCGCAGCTTTTTCTTCTAAAGAAGAATATACTTCTTGACCAAATACATCTTGATAAATTGCAGCTAAAATGCCGTTTAACTTACCTTGCTCTTTTTCAACTCCAAAAACTTGTGATGTATCCCCAAATTTCATTGAATCGATGATTTTTCTGCATTCATCATATTCTAGTCTATAAACAGTTTTTCTTCCATTAGGTTTTGAAACACATTGATGGTCATAATCATCAAGTAAATCTAATGCTTTTGTATATTCATTTACTACATTGACTAATGAAGCTTCATCAATATTTAATGAAGAAGCTAAGATTTTGTTTTGAATTTCGATTGTTTTATTTAAATAATTAATTCTTTTTTCATTAACGGAATATCCTTGAATTAAATATTCTTTTAATATCTTATTTGCCCATCTTCTGAAAGCTATACCTCTTTTAGAATTTACTCTATATCCAACAGATAAAATAACATCAAGATTATAATACTTAGAAGGTCTATGATTAGTACTTTCGTCGAAAAAACCGACAGAAGTATTTTCATCTAATTCTTTGTCTTTAAAAATGTTGTTAATATGTTCAGTTATTGTAGATCTTGCTTTACCAAAAAGTTTTGCAATTTGTTCTTGAGATAACCAAACAGTATCATTCTCTCTATCTGTTCTAACATCTATCTCAAACTCATTGTCTATAAATTTTACAATTTCATAATCACTCATAAT
>JALFBO010000130.1 GCA_022772105.1 Erysipelotrichaceae bacterium
CAAATTCATCTTACCATTATCATGTTGGTTTATTGCTTCCGTATTTAGTGGAATAAAGGAAAAAATATAGTAATAGCCCAATCCCGCCTGGCGTTATTTGGTGGATAAATACAAAAATGAAGGGACTTTATGTGTCTCTTCATTTATTTTTTGGGTGATGTTATTTTTTTGACGTATACGAATCTGTTCGAACTTAGGATATTTTGAAGTTTAAATTTATCCGCCAAATTCCGCCAGAGGGATTTCAACCCCTAACTTTAGTATAAAAAAAGGTTTGATAACTGTATCAAACCTATGCTTTCAATAAATGGAGCAGATGGCGGGAATCGAACCCGTGTAGTTAGCTTGGAAGGCTAAAGTTCTACCATTGAACTACATCTGCATATTTTTTTAGAGGACATCATGGCGGACCAGACGGGAATCGAACCCGCGGTCTCCTCCGTGACAGGGAGGCATGTTAACCGCTACACCACTGGTCCAGAGATGGCGGAGCAAGAGAGACTCGAACTCTCGCACCAGTTACCCGATCTACGTCCTTAGCAGGGACGCCTCTTCACCAACTTGAGTATTGCTCCAACTTGCGTGCATAGTTAATATACCATAACGCTTATTTGGTTGCAACAATTTTTAACAAGTTTTTAAAAACTAAAAGATTAATTGCTCTAAGATTCTTTAAAAAGAGAAACGACTCTCTTAGTAGCTATATTATTGCATATTTTACAACGTTCTTCCATAAAATTTTGGTTAAATGGTAAAAAATATTCTTTTTCTTTATCTTTTAAATTTTGTATACAGGAATGACATAAATAGTTTATTTGATAAGTATCATATGTTCCTTGTTCACACTCAAAATTATGATTAATTGAAGAACTGTATAGATTTTTATTAAGTCTAGACAAGATTATTTTGATGTTTTTAGCAATGGAAGATAAAGAAACCTCTTGATAAGAATTATTGTAGGAAAGATAAACTTTTACTACTCCTTTTGCTAAGTCCTTTGGAGAAACCTCTATCCGTAAAGGAATAGCATGAAGATTTGAATAATTGATCTTTTCATTTACAGGTTCAGTGGAAGAAAAATATTTAACGCGATACCCTTCATTTTGTAATAAATCTTCTACTTCTTTACATGTTTTACTTATTCCAGGCTCATTCATTTTATGCGGGATTATTGATATTTGAGTTAATGCTATTTCACTACTTATTTTTAAAATAGAATCGTCACTATGATAAGTGATTAAGGAAGGTAGTGTATTTAAATTAATATGACCTTTTACATAAAAAGCATCATTTTCTTGAAAGAAAATAAATTCTCCAATACGAATAGATGTATTATCTTTATTGATTAATAATGAAACGTATTCATAATTTGAAGGTAAAATCCCATTTACTATATTGATAGAAAATAAATCTTTAATAGTCATTTTTAAGGTATCTAAAACATCTAAGATACCTTTTCTTGCTTCTTCTTCACTCCTATACAAAGAAAAAATATTTATGGAACAAGATGAACAATAATAAGATAGGCTTGATATATTTAGAAAATCTTTATAACTAGAATTAGGACTAATATATTCATATCCCAAACAATTAAGGCGATTTTTTAAATGATTAATCATTTGTTCTTCTATAAATAAATAAGGATATCTTTTAACTTCAGTTTTCGCTGTTTTATATACAAATTCACTGCTTTTTAATAATTCTTCTTTCATATTATTCACCTGTTTTTTCATAAAAAATAAAGAGTCATTGCGACCCTTAATTATTTATTTTGTTCCTGTGGATCCAAAGCCACCTTCGCCACGTACAGTTTCACTTAACTCATCGACTTCTTCAAATTCAACGTGATAAAAAGGAGCGACAACAAGTTGAGCGACTCTTTCTCCTACTTCAATAGTTTGTGCTTCTTCTGAATGATTATGGAGAGCTACAATAATTTCTCCACGATAATCAGCATCAATTACACCAACTTTATTCGCGGGTGCTAGATGTCTTTTTGTAGCCATTCCAGAACGTGCATATATTAATCCTACTGTATTTTCTGGAAGTTCGATAGCAAGTCCAGTTGGCACTTTAATTGTAGTGTGAGGAGGGATAGATATAGCTTGATCAATACAAGCACTTAAATCACAACCAGCAGCATATGAAGAACCATATGTAGGTATAGAGGCATTTGGGTTTATCTTTTTAAATCTTACTAACATAGTTTTTCTCCTAAAATAATAATACAACTTTATTTTGTTTTAATGATTCTTTTACGTCGATTGTCCTTTGATTACTTGATCCTTTAAATTTTAGTGATAAGTTTTTTAATTCTTCAATAAATTTACCATCTACAAGTACATCGATGGACTCTAATATATCTTGAGTGTATTCGCATCTTTGTTTTCCACCTTCAAGAAGATCTTCAAAAAGGTAACCGGTGAAACACCAAATAGTTTTAGAAGGATAAGTTTCTTTTACTTTTAAAATAAAATCGTGTAATCCTTTTTGATTTACTATTTCCATAGGTTCGCCACCTAATAAAGTTAAACCTTTGATGTAATAAGGCTCTAAGGAAGCAATTATCTTTTCTTCTACTTCCTTAGTAAATTCTTCTCCATAATTAAAATCCCATGCGATGGAATTAAAACAATTTTTGCAATGATGAGTGCATCCAGATACAAATAAAGAGGTCCTTACGCCCTCTCCATTTGCAACATCATAATATTTGATATTCGCGTATTTCATATTATTAATTATAAATGTAAAACTCTTTCTTTAATTTCTTGAGTTCTTCCTTGATTCCAGAAATTTGAACCAATATAACCGCAAGTTCTTCTTGCTACATTAAGCTTTGATTGATCTCTATTATGGCAATTTGGACATTCCCAAATTAATTTGCCATCTTCATCTTCGATGATTTGAATTTCTCCTCCAAAGCCACATTCTTGACAGTAATCTGATTTTGTATTTAATTCAGCATACATAATGTTGTCATAGATAAATGTCATAACATCAAGTACTGCTTGAATATTGTTTTGCATATTTGGAACTTCAACATATGAGATTGCTCCGCCTGGACTTAACTTTTGGAATTTAGATTCAAGAGCAAGTTTTGAGAAAGCATCGATTGGTTCAGTGACGTGAACATGGTATGAGTTTGTGATATATTGCTTATCAGTGATGTTTTCAATAACACCAAATCTTTTTTGTAATGATTTAGCAAATTTATATGTTGTTGATTCAAGTGGTGTACCGTATAAAGAATAGTCAATATTTTCTGCTTTTTTCCATTTAGCGGTATATTCGTTTAATTTTTGCATAATTTGTAAACCGAGTTCTTCGCCTTCTTTTTCAGTGAGCTTATGACCGTTTAATGCAATTACAGTTTCCCATAATCCTGCATATCCAAGTGATAAAGTAGAATATCCTCCATGCAATAATTTATCGATAGTTTCGCCTTTTTTGAGTCTTGCTAAAGCACCAAATTGCCATAATATTGGAGCTGCATCTGATTTAGTGCCAGTTAATCTTTCGTGACGACATTGTAATGCTTCATGGCATAATTCCATTCTTTCATCAAAAATCTTCCAGAAGGAATCCATATCTTTATTCTTAACTTCTCCAGAAGCAGATAAAGCAATATCGATTAAATTAACTGTGACAACGCCTTGGTTGAAACGACCATAGTATTTAGGTTCATTTGTTACAGGATCAACATAAGGAGTTAAGAATGATCTACAACCCATACAAGTGTAGCAATGTCCTTCACCATTTTTATCAACTTTATATTCGAGCATTTTCTTTTCGGAAATATAATCAGGAACTAAGCGCTTTGCAGAACATTTAGCAGCTAGTTCTGTTAGATAATAATAAGGTGAGTCTTTAGTTACATTATCTTCTTCAAGTACATAAATTAATTTTGGGAATGCTGGAGTAATCCAAACACCTTTTTCATTTTTTACACCTTGAATTCTTTCTTTTAATGTTTCTTCGATAATGAAAGCTAAATCTTTCTTTTCGCGTTCATTTCTTGCTTCATTTAGATACATAAAGACAGTAACGAAAGGAGCTTGTCCGTTTGTGGTCATCAATGTAACAACTTGATATTGAATGGTTTGAATACCTTTTCTAATCTCTCTCTTTAATCTTTCTTCTACCATTGTGGAAATTTGTTCTTCATTCATCTTAACACCAGTGATAGCAAGTTCTTCTTTAACTTCTTGAGTGATTTTTTCTCTTGAAACTTGTACAAAAGGAGCAAGGTGAGTTAAAGAGATGGATTGACCTCCATATTGAGAGGATGCAACTTGAGCGATAATTTGAGTTGCGATATTACAAGCAGTTGAAAATGATTTTGGTTTTTCAATCATAGTACCTGAAATAACTGTACCATTTTGTAACATATCTTCTAAGTTAACTAAATCGCAATTGTGCATATGTTGCGCGAAATAATCCATATCATGGAAGTGAATAATACCTTCATTATGTGCATCTATAACATCTTTTGGTAACAAAATACGTTTAGAAATATCTTTAGAAACTTCTCCTGCCATATAGTCTCTTTGAACTGAATTACAAACAGGATTTTTGTTAGAGTTCTCTTGTAAAACTTCTTCGTTAGTACATTCGATAAGAGTTAAGATTTGATCATCTGTAGTATTTGCTTTTCTTGCAAGAGCTCTTCTGTAGCGGTATGTAATATAAGATTTAGCAAGTTCATATTTTCCAGCAGCCATAATAGACTTTTCAACAAGGTCTTGAATTTCTTCAACTGAAGATGCTCTCTTTCTTTTTTTGCATTCTTTTTCAACAGCTGCGGTGATTTCACGAATCTTGCTATCTGGTAGTCTTTGATTTTCATCTAAACTATTATTTGCTTTACAAATAGCATTATAAATCTTTTCTACATCAAATTTTGTTTCAGAACCACTTCTTTTAATAACGTTCATTTGATAACCCTCCTTAAACGCACTTCATAAAAGATGATAAAAAAATGACGACATTTAAAAATCATCTTTCCAAAATTCTTTTCCCAGATTATTCGGACTGGTAGAGAAGAGATAACTCTCTATGCAAGTATATTATCAAATTAATATGAGTATGAAAAGAGGTTTTTTGCAAAAATTTAACTTTAATTTTTTTTAAAAAAACTATTGACAATAGAAAAAAATATGCATAGGAAAAATGGTAAAATTTACAAAAAAATTTTCATTTTTACATCGCGATGTAATAGAATATTTTTTATTCGTTTTTTCCTCTATTTTTACTAGTTTTTTATTTTCATAATAATTTTCATTAGTAAATTTCTAGTATGTTTCATTAAAAAAATAGTAATTTTAAGGAAAATAATAATATAAAAATTCACAAAGGAAGGAAATCGAGTTGAAAAAAAGAAAAGTAGTTGTCTACTCTTCTTATTTGACCATGTTATCTTCTTTAGTATAAACATCAAGTAAATCTTTAAATCTATTATAATGGACGATTTCTCTTTGCCTTAGAAACAAAAGAACGTTGATTACATCCTGATCAGAAGTCATCTTGATTAAGTTCTCGTAAACAGTACGTGCTTTTTGTTCGCTGGCCATATCTTCTAGTAAATCGGCCTTATAATCTCCTGTTGAAGTGAAGTTGTTAGTGTTAAAAGCATTACCAGAACAATTTTCAAGCGTTAAAGCATAGCCATGAGTGACAAATGAACATCCAAGTCCTGCTTGTTCCATTTCCTCTATGGAAGCATCTTTTGTTAATGCTTTATATAAAGAGGCAATCATCTCTACATGAGTAAGTTCCTCAGTAGCAATATCTGTTAATAAATTCCTTCCTCTTTCATCCTTCATAGTGTAACGCTGATTCATATAAGTTAATGCCGCGCTTAATTCACCATACTCTCCGCCATACTGAGCAATTAAATATTTTGCTAAACGTAAATCTTTCTTATTTACATTGATGGGATACATTTCCCTTTTTTGATAAGTAAACATCTTATTTCACCCACACCGAAGGAGTAACGTTATAAGACGTTTTATTGTTCTCCCATTTTGCGCTCGTTGAAAGAAGTACCCCATAATTTCTTTCATATTCAGCGATTAATTCATTTGCTTTAGAAGCGTAAGAAGAATATTTGTCAAATATTTTCTTGTTGCAAGGAAAAATATCAAGATAAAGACGAAGATCGTGGGCTGCAAGAGAATACTCTTGTATTTTCTTTAATAGTTTTTCACTTTCTTTTTTAGGATTAGCTACAAAGATTAAATGTTTTCCAAAAGGAATATATTCGTTTTTAAATATATTTCCTTTAAACATATTTTCCTCTGGCGAATAAAGTTCTACACCTTCTCTTTCCTCTTCTTTTTCTTGTTCTTGTGTTCCTTCATCATAATAAGGAACAAACATAAATGGACCATATAATCCTTGATTCATTTTAAATCCTCCTAGAGTAATTTATTCTTCTAGGCAAAAGGAAGACAATTAAAAAGCCCAAGTTTATTTAAAAACTTAGGCCAATAATTATTTTCTATCTTTATTTAATTGCTTTTTAACATTTTCATTTGCATGAAAAGAAATTGATTTAATTTCAGAGATTGGTAAAGGAGCTTTAGTGATTGGATTTACACCAATACGAGCTTTCTTTTCGCGAACTTCAAATTTGCCAAAATTAGCGATACGAACAACTTCACCAGTATCTAAAGCATTTACGATATTTGAGAGAAAACTATCAATAATTAGCGTAGCTTCTTTTTTTGTGAACTTAGTTTCTTCGCAAACCATTTTTATTATATCTTCTTTATTCATTGGTCCCTCCTAAATTATGAATACGAGTGTACTTTATCATAAGAAAGGGGAAAAATCAATATCAAAATTAAAATACGAAGGCTATTAAGTTACCTTTTCCTTTATTGGAAATGGTTTTTATGAGTTGAATTAATTTAAGTTTGACTCCTTCAGGAAGATTGTTTAGTTTAGATGATATCGATTCTTGGAAAATATCGAAGAACTTTCTTCCAAACATTTCGCAATTAAGTAGTGATAATTCATCTTTTTGATAAGCTTTAAGTAAATAATCTAAGAAATAATCTGCTTGTTCTTTACTTCCAAGAACAGATTCAAATGTCGTTCCAACATCTACTTTAATAATATGATATGTTGGCGTACTTGCTTTTACCTTTAGTGCGTAGCGAGAAGAAACTTTACTGATGGTAGGTTCTTCGATTTTCATCGATTTAATGGAACTAGAGGAGAATCCATACCCAGTTAGATTTGCTTGTTGTAACGCTCCTCCAATTACATCATAATCACGTTTAGCTTTAGTGAATTCAGTCAATACTTTAATAAGTTCGGATTTATTTGCAATTTTACAACCGCATAATTCTTCAATAACCTTTTCATATAAAGAAGGAAGTATGCTTATTTTTAAGGTGATCATACCGCTTCCTGTATCAACAGAAGTAATTTTAACTTGTTCGATGAATTCATTATCTTTGAAACTATCTAATATTTTATTTACATCTTTTACCTTAGTAACTTCTTCAAAGGCAAAGATGACGCTATCTTTAATGGATTTTTTTATATAATGTGAGTTATCTAGTTCATTTACCCATTTTGGAAGACAAATGTTTATTGAAGAAATTGGATATTCGTATAATGCTTCTTTTAAAATTAAAGCTCCATCTTCTTTGCTCATTCTATCAACATCAAGATTAATGACGGGAACGTTATACTTTTCTTCTAAGTCTTTCTTGATTTGTAATGCTTCATTACTAGAAGGCATTTTGCTATTTAAAACAATGACAAAAGGTTTAGAAGCATCGATAACTTCTTTGATTACCCTTTCTTCTGCATTTAAATATGCGTTTCTATCAAATCCAGTTGGTGTTCCATCACTTACTACGACAATACCTAAAGTAGAATGGTCCTTAATAACTTTTTTTGTCCCGATTTTCGCGGCTTCATCAAAGGGGATTGGCTCATTAAACCATGGAGTTTTTACCATGCGCATTTTTCCATCTTCTAGATATCCAGAAGAAGATTCAATTATAAAGCCTACAGAATCTATTAATCTTATTTTGACACTTAACGAGTCATCAATTTTTAGCTTTACAGCATTGGAAGGAATGAATTTAGGTTCCATTGTCATAATGGTTTTTCCTTCCCCTGATTGAGGGAGCTCATCTATAGTTCTTTTTTTATCTTCTGAAGAAGGAATATTATCTAAGACGACGCATTCAATAAATTTTTTTATAAAGGTCGATTTACCAACTCGAACAGGTCCAACAACACCTAAAAAAACTTCCCCGCTACTACGCTCACCTATGTCTTTAAGAGTTTGAAGAATATCCATAATTTTTGTCTCCTAGCTACATAATATTATGAATATAAGGTGGTTAATAGAACGAAAAAGTTATAATTAATATAATAGTTATTTATTTTTTTTATAAGAAGGGATAACATTTTTGGCTTTATTAGCTTTACAGATATTTTTAATTCTTTCTACTTCTTCATCGCTTAACTTAATATAAGTTCCTCGTTCGATATTTTTAACATCTAAGAAGCCGATTGATTCACGATGTAAAGCTTTAACTTTATATCCTAAGGCTAAAAACATTCTTCTTACTTGACGGTTTCTGCCTTCATGGATGGTGACCTTAACGATAGATTTAATATTTGTATTTAAAATCACCTTGTACTCAGCGGGTTCAGTCATTCCATCTTCTAAAAGGATTCCTTTTGTAAAGAGTTCAAGTAAAGATTCATCTATCTTAAAAGGGAAGGTAGCAATATATGTTTTATCTAAATGTGAAGAAGGATGAGTCACAAGATTTGATAGCTCACCATCATTAGTCATTAATAATGCACCCGAAGTATTATAATCTAATCTTCCCACAGGATAGAGTCGTTTGTTTTCTTTTTTTAATAAGTCACAAACTGTAGTTCTTCCTCGATCATCCTTAGCCGATGAAATAACGCCATTTGGCTTGTTTAAAAGGAAGGTGACAAATTCATTACTCTCTTGAGGAGATACTTCTATACCAACAACTTCAATGTTATCGAGTAAAGAAACTTGAACTCCTTGCTCTTTGATTAATACACCATTAACTTTTACTTTGCCTTGAGAAATTAATTCTTCTGCTTTTCTTCTTGAACAAATTCCTTTTTGGGCCATAGCTTTTTGTAAGCGCATCTTTTCTTCCATAATTTCCTCCATGGGCCACGGCTTTGCCGAGCCCCTCAAACATTTTAGGGAAATGTTTGTAAACCTTTGATATAATAACAATGATAGAGATATCCTACAAAACACGAAGAGGCGAGTAGGTAATAATATCTACATTATTAACCTGAATAATTATATGTGTAGTTACTCTTACAAGCACAAACAAATGTGACA
>JALFBO010000136.1 GCA_022772105.1 Erysipelotrichaceae bacterium
TTATTCTGGTGAAAAAATGAAAGATGAAGCTAAGAAATACGCTGAAGTTTATAATCAAGAATTACTTGGAATTATAGAGCAAGATGAAGATAAATTTGTTCAAATAATGTCGATAGAAAAAGATAAAGAAAATCCACGTAAAGATTATGAAAAATACTCAGATATTCTTGAAAAAGTGAAGTTTTTCTATGAACCATACTACAGTGAAAAAATGAAACAAGAGTTACCATTTAATCCAAATATTTCTAAGGATGTTATTAAAGATGTTTTACTCGATTTTGCTTCTAGTGTTGATTACTCAAAAACTGAGCAAGAATGGTTCGCTGATTTAAAAGCTTTAGGAAAAAGACATGGCTTTGCTGAAAATAACAAGATTTATAAACAAAATAAAGATCAATATTTAGGTCATGTTGGTGACGTTGCTGAAATGGTTCGTATCGCTTTAACTTCATCAAAAGCTTCCCCAAATATTTATTATGTTTTAAAAATTTTAGGAATAGATGAAATACGTTCTCGAATTGCATTAACAATTTCAAAAATTTAAATTTTGAGCCTTCAGGCTCTTTTATTTTGTCATAAAAAGGCTTTATTATGCCAATTATTTGTATTTATCGGATTCATTATGTATAATGAATACGACTCTAGTTATCGTGGATAGGGTATATATAAATTCTTTGGAGGTTGATTATGATAAAGAAAAATAAGAAAGGTTTTACGTTAGTAGAAATGGTTGTTGTAATCGCAATCATTGGTATTCTAGCTGCTATTCTAATACCAGCATTGACTGGATATATTAGCAAAGCTAATAATGATAAATCAAAAGCAGAAGCAGAAGCTGCTTGGTTAGAATATACCGCCGGATGTAAGAATAATGGACTTACTCCTACTTCCACTTTTATTTATAAAACAGAAGATGGAACATATTATGAGGTAAACACTGAAGGTGTTGCTTCTAAGACGGATAATCATAACGTCACTGATTTATCTACATGTAAAGGGGGAATTGAATACAACGATTCTTCTTCAAGTGGAGTGGGTGGAGTAACCTCTGGAGGTGGAGGAATTTCTACTTCTGAATCTGAGGCTGAGGTTATTTCTCGTCGTACTGATTTAGGTGGCATATATCGTTATGAAGCTCAAAATGCATCCTTAGAATGGGGAGGAAACAATCCTCATCAAGATATTAATACAGTCAGATTTTTAAAGGGTGAATTAAGACAAACAGTAGATAAGAAAGCGGATACTTCTCCTCGTAAAGATCAAATGATTGATTTTAATTATAGCATTAGCCACTATTTAGATGATAATTTAACATTTGAGATAAATGAAGCAGCAACTCCTACCTATCAAATCACATATTATGACGAAGAAAATTTGGCGGCAGCAAAACCAATCGCTATTCAATTAGGTGAAAAAGGTAGTGATGTTATTAGAAAAGCAGAGTTTAAATCTTCTTTATATTATAAACAAATTTATTATGTAGTTCTTGAAATCGGACTATTGAATGAAGACTGGGCGGAAGTGAAAGTTGAAATGGAAGATGAATTTGGAAATATAAAACCTATCTCTGATGTACAAGAAGTGCATTCTACAGGATCTTTCCAAAAAGTTTTCTTTGCAACTGATGATAATGACATGCCTGGAAAAGTAAAAATTACTATTAGTAAAAGTGCAAATAATTACACTCCAATATTTATTAAATCTCTTGAAGTATCATCTAAAAAGTATTCAACCGGTACAGTCATAGAGTTTGATGATGCAATTATTAAGGAATATAGAGATAAGAATTTACAAGCAGCACAAGCTAGTAAAGGTACTCAAGTTGATGTAGTTGGTACTGTAACATTTATCGATGTTGGCTTCTTGTCAGGTTCTGCAAACCTATTCTACGTTCAAACAAAAGATGCTGCTGTAGCGGTATCATCTACATCACAAAAGCCAATTGTTGGTCAATATGTTAAACTTAAAGGTAATGTGAGCTCATCTAGTGATAACTTAGAAGGAAGCTTGTCTAATTACTTCGCAGGTTCTCTTGATGTTTATTGTAATGACTTTGAAACACTAGCAATGTCTGGTGGCCCAGAAGTAGTACCTATGGGTCTAGATGATATAGATTACAATTTTAATGGAGCAACTCTACCAAAAGAAGGTGTTGATGTTGGAAAATCATTTACAATTGGAAGTGGCAAAGATGCAGAAACAGTTAATCATAAATTAATGAATTATTCTTTAGTAGAAGCCGAAGAACTTACAATTGTTGAAAAATTTCATAAAACATCATTCTGGTGGGATTTCTTAGGACTTGCAGAACATTATGAACTTGTTGCAACAAATAGTGTAGGAAGAAAAATCCCATTCTTTATTCACAAAACAGCACTAACAGAAAAACAAAAAAATGTATTAAATGGTTTAGCTATTGGAGATAAATTCTCTTTCAAAGGTGGAGTTTTATTCGCTCACCAAAAAGATGGTAAAACATACGTTAAATTAAGTTCACAAAAATCAATAATTACTAAATTATAGTGAATCAAGCATGGAGAAAGACTCCATGCTTTTTTTAAGTTGTGTGACGGGCATGCCATATATCTAAAGGGTGAAAGTCCCGAGTAGGAAAGTCGTTATAACTACATAGCGAAACTCAAGTCTAGTATCGTGAGATATGGGATGAAAGAAGAGAGTAGCAAATAGACTGGGTAACGAAAAGAAACTTGATACAAGGCGATTAACTAGTGATGAAATAGCAATTCATATTAAAATCACAAACGACCGTAATAGTTAGTCAGTAAATCAAGTACTCAAGGCTAGAAAGATATATGACTTACCCCGTGAGGTCTAGTGAATTTG
>JALFBO010000165.1 GCA_022772105.1 Erysipelotrichaceae bacterium
ATCATATAATAAAATTAGGAGGAGATTAGATGTTTGGAAATTTTACAGAAGAAGCAAAGAAAATAATGGTTGGTGCAAAAACAGAAATGAAAGAATTAAAACACCCTTTTGTAGGAAGTGAACATTTGATGCTTTCAATCCTTAAAAATGATAAACAAATCGCACTTAAATTAAAAACATACAATTTAGATTATGACTCATTTAAAAAAGCCATAATTGAAAGTATAGGAATAGGAAAAAAGGAAAGTGAATTGTTCTTATATACACCTTTAATAAAATGAGTTATAGAATAAGCAATAATATCAAGCAAAGAAAATAATCATAATGAAGTAACAGTAAGACACCTCTTATATGCCCTTTTAGAAGAAGGAGAAGGCGTAGCAATAAGAATAATGCTTAGCATGGGAATTGATCTAGAAGAGTTATTAAATGAATTTGAAATAAAATTAATAAGCAAAAAGAAAAACAAAAAATTAATACTAGAAGAATTTGGAATAGATCTAAATAAAAAAGCTTCCAATAATGAAATAGATCCCGTATACGGAAGAGAAAAAGAAATAAAAAGAGTAATTGAAATATTATCAAGAAGAACCAAAAATAATCCATTATTAATAGGTGATGCCGGAGTCGGAAAAACAGCAATTGTTGAAGAATTAAGTAGAAGAATTGTAAACGGAAATGTACCAAACAGTCTTAAATTAAAAAAAATAATAAGTGTTGATATGGCATCACTTGTAGCCGGAACAAAATATCGTGGTGAATTTGAAGAAAGAATAAGAAAAATAATAAATGAAGTTGAAAACAATGAAGAAATAATACTATTCATAGATGAAATCCATACAATAGTAGGAGCTGGCGGAGCCGAAGGCGCGATTGACGCATCAAATATATTTAAACCAGCACTAGCAAGAGGAAAAATTAAATTAATTGGTGCTACTACAAAAGACGAATATAAAACATCAATTGAAAAAGATAAAGCATTAGACCGTAGATTTCAAACAGTAATTGTAGATGAACCATCACAAGAAGATGTCTTAAACATCTTATACAATCTAAAAAACATATATGCATCATACCATCATGTAACAATAGAAGATGAAGTAATCGAAAAAATGGTAGAATTATCAAAAAAATATATTCATGATCGTAAAGAACCCGATAAAACAATTGATTTATTAGATGAAGCATGCAGTTTAGCAAGTATGAAAGAAAGTAAAGAATTAAAAGAATATAATGAATTAAATAGAAAAATAAAAAAAATAATTGATTTAAAGAAAGAATGTTTAATTAAAAATGATTTTTCTAAAGCAAGTGAATATAAAAACGAAGAAAATAAATTAATGAATAAAATAAATGAGTTAGAATTATCAATAAACACCAAAAATAATGTAACAATAGAAGATGTATTATCAGTAATAAAATTAAAAACAAAATTAGAAGACTATATATTTGATAACAACTTATTTGATAGTAAAGGTCTAAAAGAAAAACTAAAAGAAAAAATCAAAGGTGAAAATAAAGCAATCGATACATTAATAGAAACATATAAATTGAAATGCTTAAATCCAAATGATGAGTGCTTATCATTTCTCTTTGTTGGACCATCAGGAGTAGGCAAAACATATCTAGCTAAGTTATTTGGTGAAGAAATATTTAAAAAGAATGTCTTTAAAATTGATATGAGTGAATTTAGTGAAAGTTATTCTGTAAGTAAATTAATAGGATCACCATCAGGATATGTTGGATATGATGACAACAATAGTTTCTTAGAATGCATAAGAGAAAATCCAAGTTCTCTATTAATACTAGATGAGATTGATAAAGCTCATGAAAGTGTAAGGAATTTATTATATCAAATACTTGATGAAGGACATATAAAAGATAGTAAAGGAAGAGATATTAATTTTAAAAACACAATAATTATAATGACAAGTAATGTAGGATTTACAGTAAACCAAATAGGATTTAATAATACAAACCAAAGTGAACTTACAGAAGTATTCGGAAAATCATTTTTAAACAGAATAGACAACATAATCACATTTGAACAATTAAATAAAGAAACAATTGAAGAAATTATAAAAGATAATATAAAAGAAATAGAAAGAAAATATAATGTAATTATAGATTATAAAGAATCATTAGAAAATTTAATAAAAGAATCCAACTATTTAGAATTTGGAGCAAGACACATAAAAAAAATAATTAGAAAAAATGTAGAAAGTCTTGTAATAACAACCCCTAATAAAAGAATAAAATTAAAAGATGCTTTAAAAGTATAAAAGTATCTTTTTTCTAATAAAACTACAAAATTTTACAAAATTATTTACATAAAATCAAAACTATGCTATAATTTGTGTTAGATAGGGTGGTGCCAAAATGAAAGAAAATATGATAAAAGTCTTAAATAGAGAAGGAAAAGTAAATGAAGGAAAAGTATTACTTTTCTGCAAAGACAAAGAAACAGAAAAAATGTATGTATGTTATACATTCGAAGAAAAAAATGATGATAATATAATCGTACTAGCATCAGTTTTAAAATCAAATAGTGATAGTTACTATATGGATATACTTGAAGATGATGAATGGCGTAAGCTAATTGATTATAAGAAATTAACATTTAATAAAGATGAAGAATTAACAAAAAAAGTTTATATATTAGGAATTAATGATGAATTATCAAAAGATACAATAATTGTTGATCGTGGACATAAAACAGCCGCAATGCGTGAAGAAATTGTACTAGGTTTAAGAGAAAGCTATATTGAAACAATACCTCAAAAAGCTGAAATAAATGACCTAACAGATAATTTTGGATTTGATCCACTAAGAAGTTTCAAAGACGATTATAAGCTTCCAGAAAAAGAAGAATATAAGTTACCAGATGATGACTATAAACTTCCAGAAATTAAATCAAAAGCTGAAACATAT
>JALFBO010000174.1 GCA_022772105.1 Erysipelotrichaceae bacterium
GTTTCTGAGATAGCAAAAGACATATCAATCACTTGTTTATCACCTTCAAAAGTTTTTAATATCGCAGGTCTTCAAGGAGCAGCGGTTATTTGTCATAATCCATTTTTGCGTCATCAAATAAATCGCGGTTTCAATAACGATGAAATCGCAGAGCCTAACGCTTTTGTAATCCAAGCTATAGAAGCATGCTATAACGAATGCGATGACTATATAGATGAGTTAAGAGCTTATATACAACACAATAAAAAATATGCATATAGTTATATAGAAAAAGAAATAAGTGACCTTAAAGTGGTTCATTCACACGCTACATATTTATTATGGGTTGATATCTCCTCTTTATCTTCTAATTCTGTCGAATTTTGCTCTTTTTTAAAGGAAAATGCAAGATTGTTTGTTTCAGAAGGAAGAGAATATCATGGGGATGGATACCATCATATTCGCATCAATATTGCTTGTCCTAAAAGTGTTGTTATAGAAGGATTAAAGCGTCTAAAAGAAGGGGTAAGATTATATAAAGAGCTTCATAAATAGTTATTTTTAGTGAACAAATTCATCATTATTATTAAGTGGTAATTCATCTAGCTCATCAAATATGTCGATGATAGTATCACTAGGTTCAACACCAATGACTTCTACTCCATAATTATTTAACGAACAAAACATATCAAACGCTAAATAATTAGCGCATTTGATTTTTGAAGGGAATCCATTGATCAAGAATTCAGCAATGATATCATTTTGCATTTTTAACAAAGCATTATGTTCATCATATGTATCAAAAATATGATGTTCAATATATCCAGTTGTTTCTTCTATACCGATAAGAACATATCCCCATAAGTCATGTAAAGAAACTTCTGACTCGATTCTAGAATCTAAACAATCAATAAAAAATTCCACGGTCTTATCAACTACTACAATATTATCTTCTTCTAAACAGATAGGATTAATCATCATTTCACAATTTGTAAAAAGTCTACGTTTAGAGATGAACGGAATCCTTTTATCTAAATTAATATATAATTCGTATTGTGTATAATCGATAAATATTGGATTATCTAAATAAGTACAACAAGCTTTCATCAATGCTTCTAAAGCTTGGTTTAATTGTACTAATTCTTCCTCACAAAGTTTATTATTTGGCATGAAACCTCTTTTTAATTTTTGTACTTGAGGATATGAATTATTTTCAAATACCATATCGATATCTTTTAAAAGAGTCTTATCATCATCACTCAAATATTTTTCTTCATTAAATTGAAGGCGATAGCAATCTTGTAAAGAAACTATCAGTTTTGGTGACATATTAAATCCTTTACCATCTAAAATAAAACTATGAGCTTCTAATCCTTTTGAACCGATTAGTACTTCGATTCCTGGGAAAGAATTATCCCATCCATAAATGGTAAAATAATAATCTTTTTTATCATATTTGACATGGATTAAATTCTCAACTTTGAACATTTTCCATAGTTCCATTTCAAAAACATTTTTCATGGTGTTAAAGAGTGTTTCATATCCTTGCAAGCAATATTCATTTTCGATAATTTCATTTTCAACAGCCCAATCATAAGCGATATCTTCCACTATTGTTTGTCTAAATTTATCAAACTCTTTTTCATAGCCAAATTCCTTGATTTTGGACTTAAAACGCGCAAAAGTACCTTTTCCTCCAATACTTTTTTTTATTTCTACTGAATGAGCGACATTCTCTTCTTTTATATATTGGCAAAAATCTTTCATTAACTTGATTTCTAAATTTGAATCAATGTGAGGAATAGGTACTAATTTTTTAGATTCTATCACCAAAAGATCAATAAAATCAGCGACGAATTCCTGATCTTCCTCACTCATATTTTTTAAATCGGATTTATCTAGCCCACCATAAATCAAAGACATAAATTTTTGATCTTTTTTTATAATAGTTTGATTTCTTCTATCATAAAAATATTCATCTTGATCAGATTGTTTTCTTGATATAACTTTCCCTATTTTTTCTAAATCAATCATAATTTCCCAACCTTTATTTTCTTTATTAATGTAACACATATACAAAAAAAATTAAATATTTACCATCAATTTACAATTGTTTTATTTGTAACAAAAATTATAATTAAAATTCTCAACATTTGTATATCTTTTTGTATCATAAAAAGAAATATTCTTGTTAAAACTAGCAATATAGTATTCCTATATAAAGGGGATATTTGATATAATATCAAATACAAGGAGAAAAGATATATATGTTTCTATTTAGATCACTCGGTCATAAACACTTAAATGGTTATAAAGAATTATCTAAACATGCTCAAGTACTTACATTAGAAGCAACTGAAGGTGAAGAAGTATATTTTCCTACTATGTCCCCTAATGGTAAACCTATTACCTATACTGTTAAAGAAGGCGACAAAGTAAAAGTAGGAACAAAAATCGGCGCAAGAACTGATTTTGAAGTACCTATTTATTCATCAGTATCTGGTAAAGTTGTAGCATCAAAGAATATTTATAGCCCACAAGTTGGACGACCTATTCCTCACCTTGTTATTCAAAGTGATGGAAAAAATGAGGAAGATGTTCCTCTAAAAACTGTTTCAATTGAAGATTCCAAAGAAGCGATATTCGAAGCGATTAAGCAAGCTGGTATCGTCGGTATGGGAGGTGCTGGTTTCCCACTTTACGTTAAATACAATAACGTATCTGGAATCAACACATTAATTGTTAATGGTGTTGAATGCGAGCCTTTCTTAACAACAGATTTTGTAGTAATGCAAAATAAAGTTCAAGAATTGATATTAGGCTGCAAATACTTGATGAAAGCAAGCGGAGCAAGTGAAGCTATCATCGCGATTAAAGTTCATAAAGATGAAGTTAAAAAGGCAGTGCTCGCTGCTCTTAAAGATGAAAAAGATAACATTCGTCTACAAGAAGTTCCTGATGTCTATCCTATGGGTTGGGAAAAATTATTAATCAAACAAATCACTAAGAAAGATTATGAACGTCTTCCTTCAGAAGCTGGCATCGTTGTGAATAATGCTCAATCTGTTATTTCTATAGGACAAGTTTTATCAACTGGTAAAGTAGTATCTACAAGAACTATCACCGTTTCTGGAAAATTAATTAAAAATCCTACAAACGTGATTTGTCCTATTGGTACACTAGCAACAAAACTAATCGATGCTTGTGGAGGTCTAACCAAAGAAGACGCAACACTAATTCCAGGTGGACCAATGTGTGGTAATTCAGTTACAACATCTGATTTTCCTCTACTAATGCAAATGGGCTCATTAACTGTTTTGGAACCTTTAAAATTAGTGGAAGAGCCTTGCTTAAGATGTGGTTCTTGTACCGCTCACTGCCCTGCTGGACTTCAACCGGTAGAAATTCGTAATGCTTTTATTGCGAAAGATACCGATAGAGCTATTAAATTAAATGTTATGTCTTGTGTTGAATGTGGATTATGTTCTCATTCATGTCCATCTCGTATTGAATTAACTCAATGCATGAAAAATACAAAGCGCTTAGTTAAATTTAAATTAGCTCAAGCGCAACCAAAGAAATAAGGAGGAAGTAAAATGGCTTATATTCAAAGTAACGCTCCTTATCAAAGGAGAAAAAAATCAACATTACAAATAATGATTGAGCTTGGAATCAGCTTAGGTATTATATGGATTCTTGCTGTTGTAATGTCTTTTGTTAAATTAGGCATTAAATATGGTCTTCAATCTATTTTCTTAATGCTCACTTCACTTGGAACAACATTAGTTTGTGATGTTATTACTACAGTTTTAAAAAATAAAAAAGATGCAACATTAAAACAAAAGATTCCATATGATTTAGTTCATAACTATTCTTGGATTACTGCCATGATTTTTACATTATGTTGCCCAGTTTGGACAAGTTATTATGTCATCATCATCGGTTCCATCTTTGCAACTGTAATAGCTAAAAATGTTTTCGGTGGATTTGGAAAAAATATTTTCAACCCTGCTGCAGCTGGACGTTTATTCGTTCTACTCACATTTGATACATCCGCACCTGCAGGTATTGCTGGTGTAGATTCTTCAACTGGTGCTACATTAACGGGAGTTATCCAATCACAAACTGGTTGGTTAGGTTCTAATGCACTTGCAAATTTTGGAGTTAAAGATATTCTATTTGGTACTTATTTTGGTGCTATGGGTGAAGTATTCAGCATCGCCCTCTTAGTTATTGGCATTGTCCTTGCTCTTAGAGAAGTAATTAACTGGAGAATTCCTGCTTTCTATTTAGGCACAATTGCTGTATCTTCTATTCTAATCGCTCTAGTATTAGGATTTAATAATCCAGGATTATATGTCCTTTATCATTTATGTGCTGGCGGAGCTATGTTTGCTGCTATCTTCATGTTCACAGATCCAGTCACAACTCCTACATCACCTCTTGGTAATTGCTTAATCGGCATAATTGGTGGTCTACTCACAGTATTAATTAGAATTGCGACAAACAATGTTGAAGGTGTTGTATATTCAATCATGTTAATCAATACAATCTCTCCTGCAATCGATCACTTTATCACTGCAAAAACTAACAAAAATACTCTTGTTAAATCTTCAGTCACATTTGGTACTGCTGCTTTATCTGTATTACTTTGCGTTGGGGTTGCTTGGGGTTGCAATGGTGGAAGAGAAGTATATGATGTAAATGGCATTGCAATTGAAGACTACAATCTCATCATGGAAAAACTAAATCTTCAATCTTTCAAAGATAAAAATTACACAATTGCTCCTGTTGAAGAAAAAGTTGAAAATGAAAAATTATATGCTCCAATTTTCTATAAATTAGGTAATGGAGAAGCAACATTAACAAAACCAAAAGACGATGTTTCTTATGTAGAAGTAACTCTTGATAACCAATACGCAATCATAGAAAATAAAAATGAAATTGGTATGATGTATTGCGTTAGAGTTAATCAATCTATTGAAACAGAATATGGAGAACAAAAGAAATATTGTATCGCTTATATTGGATTTGAAAATAGTACTAATAAAATATTAAATATTTCTGTTCTTCAATTCGCCGCGACACAAAATACATATTCTGATAAAGTCAACAACGCATTAGCGGATCTTGATTATTCATCATTAACAACTGACTCTTTAGATTCCTTTACTGTTAGTGGTGCAACTTTTACAACTAGTGGTTTAAAGACAGCTATAACAACTGCTTATGAAATTCACCAAGCAAACGGAGGTGCTAAATAATGAAACAAGTTATTAAATTACCATTATTCCTCGGTATAGTTGGCGGACTATGTGGAGGCTTACTTGCTTTAACAAATTACTTCACTGCTCCTAAGATTGAAAAAGATGAAACTCTTAGAGTTAATGCTGCTTATTTAGAGCATTTCACTTTCTCCAATATTAAAGATGGTGAAATCACCGATACACTAGCAAAAGCTGGTGTAACAGCGAAAAAAATTACATACGATGCATCGGAAGCTTATATTGGCACAATTTATAATTGTACAGTCGCAGGCTTTGGAGGCGATGTAAAATTTACTGTTTCATATAAAGATGGAAAAGCTTTAAAATTTATTGTTACAGAATCAAAAGAATCTCAACAAGGTTCCGCTTTCTTAGCAGGACTTGAAGGAGACAAAGATGGTTCTATATTAAACAATCTTGCAGATAACAAAGCTGGTTCAACTGTCACTTATAATGCAGTAAGTAGCGCTATGGAAACTTGCTTAAATGATTATTTAAGTGAGTATAAGAGTTTATAGGAGGTTTATTACAATGAATAAAAAATTAAAAACTTTCTTAAACGGTTTATTATTTGAAAACCCAACTCTTGTCATTTTCCTTGGAATGTGTCCAGCTCTTGGTACTACTTCAAAGATTGAATCTGCTGTATATATGTCTTTATGTGTTCTTGCAGTTTTACTTTGTTCTAACATCATTATTTCTTTACTCAGAAAAATTATTCCTAATGAAATTAGAATACCTGTTTATATTATTATTATCGCTACACTAGTTACTGTAGTAGATATGATATTCCACGCTTATCTTTCATATTCAATTTATAAAGAATTAGGATCATTCATCTCCTTAATCGTTGTAAATTGTATCATTCTTGGAAGAGCTGAAGCTTTTGCTTCAAAAGAAGAAAATTCACCACTTGATTCTATTATCGATGCATTAGGTTATTCATGTGGTTTTGCAGGTGCAATTATTATCGTTGCATTCTTCCGTGAATTAATTGGTTCAGGATGTCTATCTTGGGCTGGTAATGAAGTAAGAATCATTCCTGCTAAGTATACAATTTCCTTCTTCCAAACAAACGCAGGTGCATTTATCACACTTGGTTTACTTGTTGCTGTATATACATATTTTATGAATTTAGCACAAGCAAAGAAGAAACAAAAAGAAGCAAAAAAGAAACTTGATGAAAAAGTTAACACTGCTGCTTCACTTAAAGCAGAAGGAGGTAAATAATTATGGAATTATTATCTATCGCATTCGCAGCTATGCTTGGTAGCAACATTATCCTAAGCAGATTTTTAGGAATCTGTCCTTTCCTTGGAGTCACCAAGAAAACATCTTCTGCTGTTGGTATGGGACTAGCATTAATCGCTGTTGTTCTTCTTTCTTCAATTATCGGTTATGCTCTAAACCTTTTATTAGTGGCATTAGATATGGCGTCTTATTTACGCTTAGTTGTATTTATTCTCGTAATCGCTTCATTTGTTCAATTACTTGAATTCGTACTTAAGAGATTCTTCCCATCTCTATACAAAGCTCTTGGAGTATATCTTCCATTAATTACTACTAACTGCGTTGTTTTACAAGTTTGTTTAGATTTAGTTGCAAGAGATTACAACTTATTACAAACTATTGTTTACGCTTTATCTACTTCAGTTGGATATATGTTTATTATTGTTACATTCTCATTTATCCGTACCCGTTTAGATAATCAACAAATGCCATCTTCTTTTAAAGGTAATGCAATTGCTATAATTACTGCCGGATTAATGGCTATGGCATTCATTGCTTTCACTGGATTTAAATTTTAATGATATTCTTACTAAATGATGTAACACGAATCATCCTATCTATTGTAATAGTAATAGTATGCGTCTTTCTCTTTATCGGTACTTATCTTCTTAATAAAAGAACAAAGGCACCTGAAGGATGTAAAGATCCTTCTTCTGAATGTGAAGGATGTGCAATGATAGGATGTTCCAAACATCCTCAACAAAATAAAGAAAAGGAGATAAACAAAAACAATGATTAATGTATTACTCGCGGCTTTGGTCGTATTCTTAATTTCAGTTGTACTTGGCATTATTTTAGCTCTTGCTAATAGATTCTTAAAAGTAGAAGAAGATCCTCGTATTGACAAAGTAACTTCTTTACTAGCGGGTGCTAACTGTGGAGGTTGTGGATTTGCTGGTTGCCACGATTTTGCAACAAGTATTGTAGAAGGCAAATCAACTTCCTTAAATCCATGTAGACCAACAAACGCCTCAAAAAAAGAGGAAATAAAAACTTACTTATCATCAACCCCTGGTCCAGATGGTAATGTAATTAATATCAAATAAAATAATAAAAAATTAGTCTAGTTGCCTGACAACTAGACTTTATCTAATTTTTAGGAGGTAGCGTATGAAAAAAATAAAGTATTTATCAAGTGTATCTATATTACCACTTCTTCTTTTTTCATGCGCTTCTTCTTTATCTAAAGAAGGAAAATGGATTAAATATTCCGTTATGTCATATATTACCGCTAGCGATTATTCAACAGTAAAACCTTTTGCCGCAGATATGACATTACGTTATTTCATTTCTGATTCTATTAAAAATCCTGATTCTTTTGAAGAAACATTAACTTCAACTTTTGAAAAAGACGTTAAATACTACCATTATATCTTTGATAGACATCATTATTATTATAATAACGAAGAAAAAACTTCTTATTATACTAGTTTAAAAACCATCAATGATTCGTATGGTACTAATAAAGAAGTTGTTTGTCCAAAGGAATTATATGACTTATTAAAAGAAGGTGTTAGATATACGGAATTAACATCTGGTTATTTCTCATTTTTTTCAGGAAGACTTGTTGATTTTTGGGATGAGATATTAACAGAATGTAGCGATAATGTTCCTTACACATTATTAGATCCTTTATTTAATGAAGAGAACAATGAATTATTAAAAAGGCTTGTTTATACTACACCTACTGTTGAAGAAGCGAAACATCTTCTTACTTTTAATGATGAAAAGTGTTCTGTTGTTTTTAATACTTTAGAAAACATTTATTATAACGATGAGCTTTTAGAAAGAGACTCTGCTTCTTCTTTATATCGTCCTTTGATAACTGCGGGCGCTATTGCCAAGGGTTATGCCACTAAATTGATTCAAGACGATTTAATATCTAAGAACTATACTTCTGGTTTTCTTAACTCTGGTTCCTCTTCAATTTCTCATTTATCAAAACCTAACTATACAAAAAAGAATTATCAAGAGATAACTTTCGCAGATCCTAGAAGTCTATATGTTCGTGTGGGAGCTTTCAAATTTAATATTTACGATAAAGTAAATCTATCAACAAGCGGAAACTATAGTAGTAAATCATATGAAATGAATATAGATGGGCAAAAGATACGCCGTCACCATATTATCAATCCATATTCAGGTGAAACAGAGCAACTACATGAGTCTATCACTCTAGTATCAAAATCTTTCGATGAAGGACAATTAGACGCCTTCTCTACAGCTTTATTAAGTCAAAGCGAACAA
>JALFBO010000178.1 GCA_022772105.1 Erysipelotrichaceae bacterium
CATCAGAAGATAGAACATTTGATCCAAAAAATTATGCTAATGGAGCAAAATCTTATGTTGCATCTTCTTTTGAAGAAAGAACAAAAATTTTAGGTTTATTAGAATCATATGCAGTCAAGCACAATTTAACTGGAATGACAATGTTTGAAAATGGTTCATATGTCATGTATGATCCTGCAGTTGTTAAAGGTACAACAACATATATTCCAGGGTATGGTTTCGGAGTCGTATCCGAAGGCTATATTGGTAAAGAGATGGCAAATGAGCCAAAAGCAGAATGGAAGAAATATTACCATGCATACCAAGCAGAAGACCCAAAAACAATCAATTATCAAAATGATAAAGGCAGTGTTGTTGGTAATATAATTGGCTTTGTTTCAGGCTCGTATTTTACAACTCAAATGACAGACTTTAAAGATGGTTACGAATGGGTTTCACAACTTGCAAATGGTAACCGCCCAGTTGCATTGAATGAAGATGCAAATGGTCTTGCAACAAAATATAGAATTGAAGTTAAAGTTGGCAATGATTTAAAATATCGTACTGGCTCAACAAAATTAAGCCAATTTAATGGTAGAGAAGTCCAACTTGAAGACTATATTACTCCATATAAGATTTATTATACTTCTGCTTATGGTATGGCAAGAGGTAGTGAGAATTTAAGTGGCTCAGGTTCAATTAAAGGATCATCAGTTTATTATAATAAATCTACATCAGGATTTAATGCTGAGGCTTGGAACAATATTGGTATTAAGGGTGTTGAAGATGGAGGAAAATCTTATCTAGAATTTACTTTCAACAATCCATGCAACCCATTCTTTGCAATGTATTATTTATCAAATTCAATGTTTGCACCTGTTCCTGCAGAATTTATTACAACTATAGGTGGAGGCGATTTTGCTAAAGGTGTTGCTGCTTGGGGTAATTACACAAATAGTGGCTATACACCAGTAGATACATGGTTATCAACTGGACCATATTATATTGAAAACTGGGAATCAGATGTTCAAATCGTTTTTGGCAAAAATGAATATTATAAATGTCAAAGTGAAGATAGATATAAAATGGAAGGTATCCATTATAAAATTCTAAAAGCTGCTAAGACCGATCCACATGCTGTTATTAATGAGTTCTTAGCTGGCAATTTACATGCTTCTGGAATTCCTTCTGATATGTTAGATCAATATAAGACTGATGAAAGAACAACAAAAACTGTTGGCGATTCAACATTCAAATTAAATTTCAATACATGCACTCAAGATAGATGGATTGAATTATTTGGTGAAAAAGGTACAATTGCACAAACAAATACAGAAGACTATTGGGAATGCGAACCAGCTATGGCAAATGATAATTTCGTTTCTGGCTTAAGTTTTGCTTTCAATAGAGAACAATTTGCAGAAAAATATGGTTATACACCAAGTGCTAACTACTTTGGATCTAGTTACTTATCAAATCCAGAAAATGGTATTATGTACAACAGTACACAAGCTCATAAAGATGCTGTTTCAAAATTACAAGAAGGTACAAAATATGGTTATAATCTTGAACATGCAAAATCATCATTTAAAAAAGCTTGTGAAGAATTAATTGCATCTGGTGCATATAAACAAGGTGACACAATTGAACTTGAAGTTGCTTGGCAGGAACCTTCTGACGAAGAACTATTCCACGCTGACGTTAAGAAATATTGGGAAGACGCATTCAATTCTTGCGGAGGCGGATTAACACTTAATGTAAAATTCTGGGCTGGTGCTGTATGGTCAGATGTTTATTATAATAAAATGATGGTTGGACAATTTGATGTTGGATTTGGATCAATCTCAGGCAACGCATATAACCCATTAAACTTCTTTGAAGTATTAAAGAGTGATAATTCTTCTGGATTTACTCTAAACTGGGGCACAGATACAAGCGAAGTTTCTGAAGACTTATATTATGATGGTTGCTACTGGTCATTTGATTCATTATGGCAAGCTGCTGATACAGGCGCATTCTTAAAAGATGGTAATAAATCTCCATTATTTGTTTTAAAAGATACAGAATTAACTGCTGATAACTTCACACTTAACGAAGATAAATCAGCTACTGCAACAATATCTGTTGAATTCTTTGATGCAGAAAATGCAAGTGCTAGAATTACCGGGGTAGCTATATTTGGTGCTTTCTATGATGGTGGGCTAGTTACTGAAGAAGATAATTTAAAATTTACAGTATCTGAAGATAAAAAGACATTGACTGTAGAAATTCCTGCTGAAATTGTTGCTAAATATCAAACTGCATTTGTTAATGGTGGAGAATACTATAACTTTAGTTTTGATATCTATGTAACTTCAACTATTTGTGGTGTTGAATCTGAGGCAGTATCATCAGCAATGATGCTCTCTCCTGATAACTCATTCCCAAAATTAAGCTAGTAAGTATAAAACAACTTATATTAATTAATTTTTAAGAAACATTATATGGTTAGTAAGTTTTCTTGCTAACCATATTGTTTTCTTTTTTTCTATATAGGAGAAAAAAATTGTAAAAATATGATATTATATTATATAATAATATACGAGTATCAAAAGAAAGGAGAATTATATGTGGAAATACGTTCTGAAGAGAATCGGTCTTGCTATAGTCACAGCATTTATTATTCTATCAGTTACTTTTTTATTAATGAAAACTTTACCATTCCAAATGCCAATTGGTACAAATAATGAAAAATTTTCATATTTTCAAAATCAAGTATTTTTAGGATACGTATATGATTATGCTAGAGCAAATGATGCAGCGGGAAAATTATTGTGGTCTTATCAAGATGGTGCTAACCAATGGCATTATTATTATGAGGTACCAGCATTTACTCAATATTTTAAATGGTTAGGAAATATTATAACAAGATGGGATTGGGGAACATCAAGAGTTATATCTCCAAACTTATCTGCAATTGTAATTATTGGTAAAAGATTACCTGTATCAATGCTATTAAATATTATTTCAACACTGATTTCTGTTCCTCTTGGAATTATTCTAGGTATTATTGCTGCATTAAAGAAAAATAAGAAAACAGATCATGTTATTTCAACTTTAGTAATGGTTTTGATTTCCATTCCAAGTTTTATATTGATTACATTTTTACTATTTTTACTATGTTATAAAACAGGATGGTTGCCAAGTAAATGGCCAAGTAGTCTTGCACCTATGAAAACTAGAATTTTAGCATTTATTATACCTGTAGCTTCTCTATCGTTAGGATCAATTGCAGGTTATTGTCGTTTTACTCGTGCAGAATTATGTGAAGTTATGGAAAGTGATTATTTATTACTTGCAAGAACAAAAGGCTTAACAAAAAGACAAGCAATCATTCGTCATGCTTTAAGAAATGCGATGGTTCCTATTGTTCCATCAATATTAGCGGAATTTTTATCTATCATGGGCGGATCAATGATTTTGGAAAATCTTTATGGAATTCCAGGTATTGGATCATTATTCATTGAAGCGATTAATATTTCTAAACCTGATTACAATGTTCTATTTGTTGATATGGCTGTATTTACAACATTTGGCTTATTGGCGGGTGTATTATTAGATATTTCTTATGGATTTATTGATCCTAGAATTAGAATGGGGGCGAAGAAATAACATGGAAAATAAAACATGCAAAAACGCAGCTGGCATTGAATTTGAATTAACCGAAGATTCTTTCGCTTTTGTTCAAAAAGATAAAAAGATTCATGATACAAAATTTGAAACTAAGCCAACAACATTTGCAAAAGATGCTTTGAAAAGATTTGCAAAAAACAAATCTTCTGTTGTCGCTTCATTCATTATTGGGATTATTGCAATTTTAGCAATTTTTGTACCAATATTTAGCCCTGCAAATGTTAGCAAAAATATTCCTGAACAATCTTATTTAGAACCTAAACTATTTAAAGCTGGTTTTGGTTTTTGGGATGGAACTAAGAAGTTTTCAAATATTCCTTATGATGTTGCTACAGAAACGCCTGTGGGTTTTAGTAAAAATGCTGTTGTAAAGATTACTAAACAAGAAGACCATTATACTAATATCGTTAGCACAAATGCTCACGGAGGCTCGTTAAAACTTGTTAGTACTGTTGGTAATGATGTCAAATATGCTGTTAATTATGTTTCTTTCCCAGTATATAAAGAAGATGATTTAACATTTTCTTTAGAATTTAATGATGTGGATGACTTAAATGGTAAGTTAGGACAATATCAATTGTTCTTAGCGTCATCTCAATCAAGAAGTGGAACAAGATATCCTTTAACAGAATTAATGTCTTCTTATGATTCAATTTCAATTAATTTAAGCAAATTTTTGGTAGACAATGAAATTAGCAATATGGAAAAAGCTTATATTCAAATAGAAATCCCTCAAAATCCAAATTATGAACAATATATATTAATTGAAAAATTAACTCTTATATCATCTACAGATGATACAGAATTAAAACAATTATATGAAGAAATTTCTATGAATGATGCCGCTTTACAATGTAATATGGCTGCAGATCCTGATAATGGAAATAGATTTCCAAATGGTTATTGGAGATGTACAGGAAGAAGAGAATTATATAATGCAGTTATTTCTAAAGTATCTTTTGTTTATGATTATTATGAAGCTCAACTTGGATTAAAACAAGATTTTCCAATCGGTAAGACATTATTAGATTCATACGTTGAAAAAGGCTGGTGTAAATATTCTTATGAATTAGAACCAGTTGCGAAAGTTACTGATTTTGAAGTATTAGATGCGAAGAAATGCCCAATTCAAAGTATTAATGACATTAATGTATCACAACGTGAAGACTTAACCACTATTGAATTTTACTGTGATGTAACTATGTACAAATATTTGGGTTATAAATCAATGCCTAACTTTATTCTTGGAACAGATGTTTTAGGAAAGGATTTATTTACTTTCTCTTTAAAAGCATTAAGAACTTCCTTATTACTTGCAATTGTTGTAAGTGCAATCAATTTCTCTATAGGATTAGTATGGGGTTCAATTTCTGGATATTTTGGTGGAAACGTTGATTTAGCTATGGAACGTTTCTGTGATATTTTAGGTGGTGTTCCGTTTGTTGTAGTTATTACACTAGCGATTATCTTGATGGGTAGTAATCTTGTTACATTTGCTATTGCTTTGTGTTTAACAGGATGGATGGGAACGGCAGCACGAACGAGAACGCAGTTCTATAGATTTAAAGGAAGAGAATATATTTTAGCGGCTCGTACACTTGGAGCTTCTGACAAAAGATTAATTTTTAAACATATTCTTCCTAACTCTTTAGGAACGATTATTACTTCTGCAGTTTTGATGATTCCTAGTGTCATATTTAGTGAGGCATCAATTGCATATTTAGGATTAGGATTAAAAGGTGTTGACTCTTTTGGTGTATTGTTATCACAATATCAAAGCACATATAGTACACACCCAATGTTAATTATTTTTCCATCAATTATTATATCATTATTGATGATTTCATTTAACTTATTTGGTAATGGCTTAAGAGATGCCTTAAACCCAACATTGAAGGGAAGTGAATAGATATGGAAAAAGAAAAAGTATTATCAGTTGAAAATTTAACAATAAGTTTCCGTACCGATAATGGTATTGTACATGCAGTTAGAAATGTTTCTTTTGATTTATCAAGAGAAGAGACACTCTGTATTGTTGGGGAATCTGGTTCAGGTAAATCAGTCACATCAAAAGCAATAATGGGAATTCTTGCTAATAATGCCATTATTGAAGGTGGAAAAATTATGTTCCAAGGAGAAAATCTTCTAGAAGTTTCAGAAGAAGAATTTCATAGAATTCGTGGACATAAAATTGGTATGATTTTCCAAGATCCATTATCTTCATTAAATCCAATTGTTAGAATCGGCAAGCAAATTACCGAAGCTATGCTAATCAATTCTAATAAGTTGAAATTAATGTATAATGAAATAATTTCTACAGAATTAGTGAAATATAAAAATTCTTTTGCTAAAAGAAATAGTATTATTAAATCAGAAAAGAATGCATTAGATAGTTTCATTGAAGCATCTAATAAAAAACTAAATGAAGATACTACTCTTTCAAAAGAAGAAAAAAGAAAAATTAGAAAAGAAATTAATGAGAAGAAAAAAGCTTTTAAAGCATTTAAAAAAGCAAAATATGATGAACATAAAGTTATAGTTGCTCCTTTAAAAGAAGCGTTAGATAAAAAGAAAAAAGAAGCTAAAATAGAAGTTAAAAAATATAAAAAAGATGTTATAGAAAAATATAAGCCTTTAAAGAAAGAAAATACGAAATCGTTTCTTGATGCATTAAAATCTAGAGATAAAGAAAAAATAAAGAACGCAAAAGAAAAATATATTTTAGATAGAGATGCATATTTAGATCAATTAAAGATTACTAAAAAAGAAGCTAAGCGTAGAGCACTTCAAATTATGACTGAAGTTGGTATACCTCTTCCTGAAAAGAGATTCAAACAATATCCATTCGAGTTTTCTGGTGGTATGAGACAACGTATTGTTATAGCTATTGCTTTAACCGCCGCACCTGAAATCTTGATTTGTGATGAACCAACAACTGCATTAGATGTTACAATTCAAGCACAAATTCTTGAACTTATTAAAAAAATTCAAAAAGAAAGACATATTGCATGTATCTTCATTACTCACGATTTAGGTGTTGTTGCTAATATGGCGGATCGTGTCGCGGTAATGTATGCTGGTAAGATTGTAGAATGTGGTACAGCAGAAGAAATCTTCTATGAGCCAAAACATCCTTACACATGGGCATTACTTGCTTCTATTCCAGATATTGATTCGAAAGAAAGACTTGAAGCAATTCCTGGCACTCCTCCAGATATGATCTATCCACCTAAAGGTGATGCATTCGCATTACGTAGTAAATACGCGATGAAGATTGACTTTGAACAAGAACCACCTATGTTTAAGATTTCAGACACTCACTATGCCGCAACTTGGTTATTACACCCAGATGCTCCAAAAGTAAAAATGCCTAAGATTGTAGAGACTCGTATTAAGAATGCATTAAAAGAATCAAAGGTTAAAAAGAAAGAAGGTGCACCAAATGATGGAGAATAAAGAAAAAAACATTGATTCATCAATGGATGATGAATTAAAAAGTACTTTAGCTTATCACGAAGATGATGCATCTCCTCTTAGTGCTGACGATCATGAAGAAGTAGTAGAAATTAGCGAAGAAGTTTATGGTACTGAATTAGATAAAAAATTATCACATCAATACTCGATTAGTCCTTCTCTTAAAAGAAAAAAGGAATTAATAGAAAGTGATATCATTTTATCAGTTAGACATTTAAAACAATTCTTCTTCTTTGGCTCAGGACCACATAGAAGCAAATTAAAAGCAGTATCAAATGTTTCATTTGATGTTCATACAGGTGAATGTTTTGGTATTGTAGGAGAATCAGGATGTGGAAAAACTACAACTGGACGTTCTATTATTAAATTACATCAAATTACTTCTGGTTCAGTATATTACAAAGGATATCGTATTTCAGCTGGTGATAGATGGAATAAGAAAGAAATTAAATATACCAAAATTAGATATCATGCAAAAGTAAAAGATATTGAAAAACGTAAGAAAGAGATGTTAGCAGCTCTGGACCCTCAATCTCCTGATTATGAAAAATCTAAAACAGATATTTTAGAAACATTACAAAATGAATTAAATGACGCTACTGCGTTAAAAAATCGCATTGTAAGTGAGCAAAGAAAAAAGATTCGCCAAATAAGATTTGATAATTCTCATGCGCCACGTAAGCTAGTTAATGAAATTCAAATGATTTTCCAAGATCCAGTTGACTCTTTGGATCCAAGAATGACTGTTGAAGATATTATTCAAGAAGGATTAATGATTCAAGGACGAACAAATAAAGCTGAAAATCATAAAAAAGTTGTAGAAATTCTTGAAAAGGTTGGACTTGTTGCGGACCATGCTTCAAGATACCCTCACGAATTCTCAGGAGGTCAAAGACAAAGAATTGGTATTGCACGTGCTCTTATCATGAATCCAAAATTATTGATTTGTGATGAACCGATTTCTGCTCTTGACGTATCAATTCGAGCTCAAATCATTAACTTATTAAATGATTTGAAAGAGGAAATGGGATTAACAATTATTTTCATTGCTCACGATTTATCAGTTGTTAAATATTTCTGTGATCGTATCGCAGTTATGTATTTTGGTAAAATAGTAGAACTTACTACAAGTGATGAATTATTTAAACATCCATTACATCCTTACACCAACTCACTTCTTTCTGCAATTCCAAAGCCAAATCCACTTACAGAAAAAACAAGAAAAAGAATTATTTATAATCCTCAATTAGAACATGATTACTCAGTTGATAAACCAACATTAAGAGAGATT
>JALFBO010000187.1 GCA_022772105.1 Erysipelotrichaceae bacterium
ATATTATGTCTGTATTCCTTAGAAAACAAAATCTTAAAAAAGGTGTTTATTTATCTTTTATTGAAGCTTTTTACGATCCTAATACAAAGAACACATCAAAAACCAGTTTTGATGGAACTAATATATATTTTGAAATTGATATAGAGAATGATGAATTATTAACCGAACAAAATATAAAAAAATATTTTTAAAGCAGTTCCACAACACACGACTAAAATCCTTAATTAATTTATTAATAAATTAAATTTTCAAGTTTTAAAAAAACGACGGAAAGCAGGATGAAATCACTTTTACAATAACGCAAAGAAACTAAATTTTCAAATATATTGAAGATTACAAACATATCGACATATTTATATTTCTTACATTTTTTAATTGCTTTTATCAAATGCCATTCACATTTTTTATAGTTTTCTACATTTTTTGTAAACGCTTTTCAAAATAGAAATTTTTTTTAAGCGATTTACTCATTGAGTTAAAAATATAAAAATCAAAATAAAAATGGTCCTATATTAATCTAGAACCATCTTTAAACATCTATATAATAACAATTTATTATAAATATCTCTTATATTGAAATAACTGAATAATATTCATTGCTCTTCGATAAACCATAGGTGAAGCAAAAGGCTTATAAATGATTTCTGATACTCCTAAATCATATGCTAGCTTATCTGTATCAGCAGTAGCCTCTCCTGTTACCATAATAACAGGAATGAAGTTCATATAACCTTTTTGTTCCATTTCCTTTAAAACTTGAATGCCATCTTTTTTAGGCATAACTAAATCAAGTAAAAGAAGGGAAATCTCTTCTCCATGTGCTTCAATAATATCTAATACTTGTTCCCCGTTTTCAGCTTCATAAAACTCAAATCTGCCATTAGATAAAATTGTTTTTAACATTTCTCTTGTTAATTCATTATCATCCGCGATAAGGATAGCCTTTTTATTCAACTCAATCTTTTTAGCGGCTTTTAAATATTTTCCTGATTTCACTCTTCCATCAAGTGGCTTAGTTGCAGTACTTGGAATATGCCAAACTCCGCATTCGAATTTAGCACCATCAATTCTACCTTCTTTACAAAGTCTTAAGATATTTCTTTTATCCATTTTCCATTTTATCGCTGCTTCTTTAGCGCTCATGTATTCCATAATATTAATACTCCCTATTCATTTGCTAAAATGATTATACACCGCATTAGGGTATAAGTCAATTATAACCCTTAATGAGAATAAAATAGTACGAACATTATTATAGTAAGGATTATAAATAAGCATAAAAAATCTATTATAAATACAAATATTACTTAATAACTAGGAATAATATCAAATATATTTATCCTAGTTTTCTAACACTTGTTTTTCTTTCTTATTATTATCAAATCCATGTATCCAATCGGACAAGAAATAATATAAACAATAAATAAGAGAGCTAATTCCCCAAGTTAAAGGATAAGCATAGAATATATATTGAATATCATCAAAGAAATGAGTGATTATCATAATATATGTAACTCTTACTCCACACCAAATCGCTAACATTACTAACATTGGAACAAAAGCTTTTCCTGCGCCTCGACATACCGCTGCAACACTATGAGAGTAAGCAAGTAGGAAGTAAAATAATGACATTGTGCGAGCTTGTTTCGTACCTATCTCTATCACTTCTTTTGAAGAAGAGAATAATCCGATAAAGTATGGAGCAAATATATAGGTGATGATACCAATTATTTCTGCAAGAATCATCGCACATAATATTCCAAAACGTGCACCTGTTCTTGC
Source organism: Erysipelotrichaceae bacterium (assembly GCA_022772105.1). Lineage (GTDB taxonomy): Bacteria > Bacillota_I > Bacilli_A > RFN20 > CAG-449 > UBA3210. The sequence continues at coordinate 1,783 of JALFBO010000187.1, forward strand.
TCTTTGATATTCTTTTGCTCCAAGATTTTGTCCAATGAAAGTTGTTAATGCCATATTGAAGCAAGTGATTGGCAAGAATGCAAATCCTTCAACTTTAGAGTAAGAGCCACATCCCGCCATTGCCACTTTTCCAAATTGATTGATATTTGATTGAACAAAGACATTGGCTATAGCAATAACAGAATTTTGGATGCCGGAAGGTACTCCATATTTAATTATTAATTCAAGCATATCTTTATGAAATCTAACTTTATTAATTTTTACTTGATATATTGTTCCTTTTTTCATTAAGAAAATTAAACATAAACTAGCGCTAGTTAATTGCGATATAGAAGTAGCGATGGCAGCCCATTCTACACCTAATTTAAATCCAGCAATAAAAATAAGATCTAAAATTATATTAAGGCAAGAAGAAATAATTAAGTATAATAAAGGCCTTCTAGAGTTTCCTAAGGCTTGTAACGTACCATTAAAGATATTATACATAACTACACCTGTTGCCCCTAAAAAATAGAATCTAAAATATTTTATTGAATATGGTAATACTTCTTGATCAACATTCATCCAAATAAGTATCTGCGGAGTAAAACATACACCCGCTATTGTCAAAATTAAAGAGGCTACAAGACCAAAGGCGATATTTGTATGAATTGCTCTTTGCATCGATTCATAATCTTTTGCACCAAAGAATTTAGAAATAACAACGCCTGCTCCACCCGCTGTTCCAATAAAAAATGAAGTGAATAAAAAAATAAGATTACCCGAAGATGAAACAGCCGCTAGACACTCATCACTTAAAAAATTACCAACTATAATGGAGTCAACAGAATTATATAATTGTTGAAATAGATTGCTTAAAAAAATTGGAATAGCAAATATTAAAATTAATTTCCATGGAGTTCCATTTGTCATATCTTTAGTTGCTGTCACCTTAATCACTCCATTTCATTTGTTTATGCCTAATATATATTAGGACTTTAATTTTTTTCTTTCAACAAATTATAGCAAATTAAAAATTTATCATATTTATTAAATCATCAGCCTTCTTCTTGTTATAATGATTTGGGTGAAACTATGAAATCATATAACCATTTAAATGAATATTACAAAGAAAAATTTAACGAAAGAACATTAAAAATATGTATAGATGCCTCCTTCACATGTCCTAATAGAGATGGAAAAAAAGGAAAAGGAGGCTGTATTTTTTGTTCTTCTTCTGGCTCAGGAGATTTATTATACTCATCGTTAAGTATTAAAGATCAAGTGAAAAACTTTCTTGTTTCTTATAAAGGAAAAAGAGCCAATAAATTTATCGTATATTTTCAGAATTTCACTAATACTTATGCTCCTATATGTGAACTTAAAAGAAAATACGATGAAGCATTATGTGATGAAAGAATTGTAGGAATTGATATCTCTACTCGTCCAGATGCCATAGATGAAGAAGTGTGTAAGCTCCTCGCCTCGTATAAAGATAGATATTATGTTGCTGTAGAACTAGGACTTCAAACTACTAATGAAATAACTCACCATTTCATCAATCAAAATATAACTAACGACGAATTTATTAAAGCGGTCAATTTGCTCAATAAATTTCAAATCGACGTAATTATTCATATTATGGTAGGATTACCACAAGAAACACATCAAGATATAATAAATACGGTAAATTTTTTAAATTCTATTAATTATCAAGGATTAAAAATACATTCTACGTATGTTATAAAAAATACCATATTAGGTAATATGTTTGAAAGTGGAAAATATATACCTTTATCATTTGAAGAATATATTGATGAAGTTATCTATATTCTTCTTCATATAAATGAAAATGTAATCATTCATCGTATTACTGGTGACCCACCTAAGGATAATCTTTTAGCACCTTCTTGGACCACACATAAAAAAAGAGTTCTCAATTTAGTTGAGAACATCTTTATTAAAAATAATTATAAACAAGGAATGTATTTTAATAAGTAGATTTATTTTTGTTTATTATTTTTTTCTTCTACTACATAATCACAGCCATATTCTTCACATAATTTAGCGGCTTCTTGTTCACATTCTTTTTGAGTTGGGAAATGTTTAGGATTTACTTCGCCATTAAGCATTTGAATTTCCCAATTGTTTTGTTCTGCACATGGTCTGCATACTAATGATTTATTTGTGTTTTTCATATATATTTCCTTTCGAAGATTAATCATCTTCTTTTTTAGTATGCCTACAAACTTAATAATATATTCCTATTTTTATTAGTACAGAAATTTATTTTGTGTAATTTGGAGCTTCGGAACTGACACTCCAACGGTTAAAGCACGTTGGGTTCTTATATACATTCACTTCCAAATATACTCGAAAGCATATAAGACTAATAAATTTCTATAAGACTTTCACTACCAAAGATACCATTGTATCCATTAACGATAGCATAAG
>JALFBO010000191.1 GCA_022772105.1 Erysipelotrichaceae bacterium
TTTCCACAAGATACCGCGATAAAAGGTAGTACAAGTAACAACGATGCTTTTATAATCTTTTTCATAAACTGGTCCTTTCTTATTTAATTTCTTTATTCAATAAGCCTACATATTCTAATGGGGTTATTTGTAGAGAAGACGAAGTATTTAAACTTTCTATTACCCTCATAATCTCATCTTCATGTAATCCTCTTAAATCTACACATATTTTATTTTTAGTTTTAAATAAGGTATTAAGTAAATAAGATGATAACATTTCAAAGTGACATGTAGAGGAGCTTATTCTTCTCATAGTATATGTATTTTTTTCATCTTGATACTTTAATTTATCATCAAAGCGACAAGATGAACACTCATTGTTATATACAGTTTTATATGGACAATGAGCAAAATTCATAAGCGTATTGTATCCAAGTGAATAATAATATGTATCTTTGTTGATATCAAGAATATCTTTAGAAGTTTCTAAAGACATCATCACTCCACTTACTCCTAAATTATAATAAGATGTTTTAGCGTATGAAGATATGATATTTAAATAGCAAGAAGCGATAACCTTTATTCCCTTATCAATATAAGAAAGAACACCGATATTAGATGCAAGCAAATAGATATATGGGTATTTCTCTACCACTTTATCTAATTCCTTATAATCTGATTCTTCCACGATTAAAGGTACATTGATTCCTATATGAGAAACATGTTCTTTTTTTAATTCTTCTATTCTTTTACATAAATGTTTAGCATTAAATGTATTATCACTTATAAATACGATATAGGAAGAAAAATCATCAATTTTCTTAATAGATGTAATGTCAACATTATTATCAATAATGATTATTCTTTTATCTTCTTTAAAAGATACTTCTTTATTTTGCAAAAAATTTGCGATAGCACTTTCATCAATTCTCACATTTATATTTTTCTCTTCAAAAGAAATGATTTTCTCTTTAATCAAAGAAACAGCTTTTCTTCTAGTGTCATTAATAACGCTTAGGGGAACAAAAACATCATCTATATCACATTCAAATTCTTTGATAAAAAATGGTTCTTTATCAAATTTATCAATATTACGTAGTAAATCTTGTTTAGATATAGATTTAGATTTTGCTTTTGGCAAAATATAATCGCTCCTAGCACTTATTTCTTCATCTTTATATTTAAACGAAATCTCTAATGGCTGATCTAAATAAGCTTTTACATATACTTCTAAAGGAATACGTCTAGTAGTATTTAATATTTTCTCCTCTTTTTCTTCATTTAATATAAGGTGAACATCGGAATTGATATCAACCTTATTTTTTGAATATAAACGATATTTTTTGTTTCCTATAATTTCTACATTACCCACGCCTAAAGAACCTACCTCTTGTCCATGAGTAAAGAATTTTAATCCATCTCCTTGACGTATTTGATGAGATGAAAAAACATCTATTTGAAAAATATCTTTGAATTTTCTTACTTCTATTACTTTTCCTATTTTTACTCCCGTATGATTTTGGTATTTAGTTTCAATAATAGATGAAGGAACACCTTTATCTAAATAAGCTGAATAAGAAAAATCACCACGACAAAACGCTTCTTTTAAATCGTTTTTAGCATTTGGAATATTAAATTCTTTTTTATTCTTTATCGCGTCAAGGAGCGATGCGTATGTTGAAGTTACTAAGCCAACATAACCTTCTCTTTTTAATCTTCCTTCAATTTTAAAAGAAGTAACACCAGCATCAAGAAGTCGTTCCATTTGTTCTAACAAACATAAATCACGTGCACTTAATAAATATCCTTTTTTAGAAGCGGAACACCCATATTTTAATCTACATAATTGTAAACATCTTCCCCTGTTTCCTGATTGTAGATGATTAAAAGAAGATAAATAACAATTACCTGAATAAGATACACATAATGCACCATGCACGAAATATTCGATTTCTAAAGATGTATGTTCCTTAATGAGGCGAATCTCACTTTCTTTAGTTTCACGCGCTAAAACAACGCGAGTAAAACCTTCTTTTTGAAGAACTAAAGCTCCACGTAAAGAAGAAACTCCCATTTGCGTTGAAGCATGTAATACTGCACCTTTAAAACATTCTCTAATCAAACGCGCTACTCCAAGATCTTGGACAATATAAGCATCTACTTTTGCTTTTACACATGCTCTTATCACTTCAATCAAAGAAGGGTATTCATTCTCTTTTATCAATATATTGATTGTAACATATACCTTCACTCCAAAAAGATGAGCGTATCTTACTACTTCACCAATATTATCCTTAGAAAAGTTTTCTGCTTTAACACGCGCATTAAAATCATCAAGCCCCAAATAAACTGCGTCCGCATTATTATTTATAGCGGCGATTAAAGAATCTTTATCTCCAGCAGGAGCAAGGATTTCATGTTTATCATGTTGAGATCTTTCATTTAATGACATCAGCAAATGATCCTTTCACATAATTACATAATTCTTCGGAATTTATTTTGATTTGATACCCCACTTTACCACCTGATACACAAATATAATCAAATAATAAAGCAGTATCATTAATAACTGTTTTAAATGGTTTCTTCATACCAATAGGAGAGCAACCACCATGAACATATCCAGTAAGTGGCAATAATTCTTTTTGAGGTATCATTTCTATATTCTTGATTCCTATTACTTTGGCTCCCTTTTTTAAATCTAGTGTACTATTTACAGGAATACAAAAAACATAATGATTTTTATCGTTTCCAATAGTTACTAATGTTTTAAACACTTGATCTTCATTTTCTTCGCAAAGATGAGCAACACTAACTCCATCTGTAACATTTTTATCATAACAATGAATTTTATAGGATATTGAAGCAGCATCCAATAAACGCATTACATTAGTCTTTTCCATATAAATAATCCTTCTTTATACATTAACATTTTCTTTAATAATTTTAAATTGATAAACGGGTCCCTTAATCTTGCTTTCTTTTCTAACAATTTGTTTATCGATTCTAACAATAAGCCACGCTTCTTTGCTACGAGGAAATGTAAAGAAAGTAAGAGGCCACATATGAGACAAAATAATATTTTCTTCTTTTTCAGAAATATCAAAATATTTATTTGCATTTTCTTTAGCTACTCGAGGATGAGTAAATCCATGTAATCCTTTACGATGAGTTTGTTCACGTGG
>JALFBO010000195.1 GCA_022772105.1 Erysipelotrichaceae bacterium
TCACTAGTAATACCAACAATCTTCATGTCGCTAGTTCCAATCATGAAATCAACGTGAATCATAGAATCATTGACGCCCATATCTTCAAGTTCTTTCTTTTCATATTTTTCGTAATCTTTAATACAGTTTGTAAAGCCCATACCAAGAGCTAAATGGCATGAAGCATTTTCATCATATAATGTATTGAAAAATAAAATACCTGTATTATTAATTGGTGAATCAAATGGAATTAATGCGCATTCTCCTAAGTAAGCAGCAGTTTCATCCATAGTAATCATTTGTTTTAATAATTCTTCACCTTTTCTTGCATGAACTTCCACAGCCTTACCATTTTCAAAGCGGACTGAGAAGTCTTCAATCAATTCTCCTTGATATGATAAAGGTTTGGATGCATAAACAATACCTTCTGCTTCGCCTTTCTTTGGTGAAGTAAATACTTCCTCAGAAGGAATATTTGGATTAAATTCAATATTGGAGCCTAGTGCAAACTCGCTTCCTCCACAGAAGATTCCTTCAGGAATTAATCCTACAGTTAAATCTGTTCCGTTTGATGCAGTATAATGAAGTTTCTTTAAATTTAATGAGTTAAGATATTCACATCTTTTTCTTAAATCCAAATTATGATTTTTCCATTCTTGGATAGGATCTAATGTCATTCTTGAAGTAGCTAAAATTGCATTCCATAATTTTTCAACCGCGACATTAACTTTATCGTTAGGGAAAACTTTCTTCGCCCATTCTTTAGAAGCAGCACCAACAATACACCATTGCTCTTTATTTTCTACTCTATCTAAATAAGGTTTCATTAAAGGATATGACTTCATTCTTGCTTTAGCAATTTTTCCTTGATCAACACCTTTTAATGCATCAGGATCAGAGTCTTCAATAAATAAACGACAAGGTAAAACTTCACAGCGGTGTTCAAGTCTTTCAAGTTCCCATTTTTCAACTTTAGCAAGTGTTTCTTCAGATTGGTACTTATAATGAATTTTGCTTAATTCATCGTCGTACCACTCATTAATAACCTTTTTAGCGCCTACTTTATAAGCCCATTTAGTAACTTCACGAACTAATTCAACCTGATTAGTAGAAGCATAAACCCTTACTTCTTGTCCTTTCTTTACATTTAATCCCATCTTAACAATTAATTCTGCATATTTTCTTAATATTGTTTTTTTCATTTTTTTATTCTCCTATTCTAATACAAGCGAAAGTATCGTTAAAACTATAATAATCAATAACAAAGATGAAAATAATATAATATGAAACAAATTTTCGTCTTGTCTTTTCTTTTGTGTTGCAAGAAGAACACTAGCTTCTTCTTCACTTAATTCATTGATCGTATCTAAATCTTCATTTTTACAATGAGGACATTTTGCCTTTTCTTCTAAAGTAAAAACCTTACCACATTTTTCACATCTAAACGATTTCATAATTACCTTCTTACATTTCAACTTTTCCAAGCGTATCTTGTTTAATCTTCGTAGAGTAGAATTCTTTGATAGCTTTTACCATATACTCATTGTCTTTATTTCCTGCACTTTCCATACAAGAATGCATTGCTAGTTGAGGAAGTCCAATATCAATTGTTGCAATAGAGGCATGAGAACAAGAGATATTACCAAGCGTTCCTCCTCCTCTTAAGTCAGAACGATTATTAAAGAATTGAACAGGAACATCAGCTTTAGCGCATATTTTCATAAATATCGCAGCGCTGTAGGAATCAGTTGTATATGATTGCGCGGCATTATTTTTAATTACTATGCCCTTATTCATTTCCACTTGGTTAAGAGGATCGCATAATTCAGGATGATTTGGGTGAAGTGCATGTGCATTATCAGCGGATACCGCAAAAGAACGATTCAAGCAAGCAATATGTTCTTCATCGTTATAGCCTAAAGATAAAGATATTCTTTTTAATGTATCTTCTAGGAAAGAAGAATCCGCACCTTGACGAGTTGTTGAGCCTACTTCTTCGTTGTCAAAGCAAGCATAGACATTTATATTATCTTCATTTTCCCCTTGGATAAAACCAAGTAAAGAAGTATATGCAGATTGAAGATCATCAAGTTTTGGAGAAGAAATGAATTCTTCATTTGCACCCCAAATATAGCCTTCACTGCGATTATATAAGAATAAATCATATGTTAATATTTGTTCTTCTTCCACATTAAGTTCCTTAGCGATTAAGTTCTTCAATGTAATTTTATCTTGCGAAAGAGTAGGCATCATATCGATAGCAAAATTATATTTGTACCCTGAATTTACCTCTCTATTCATATGAATTGCCACATTAGGAATGCTTAATAAATTATAAGGAAAATTAATTAATCTTGTATCAATACCTGTATCTAAATTAATAATAACTCGACCCGCTAAAGAAAGGGGACGGTCGAACCAAGAAGAAGCAATCATTCCTCCATAAGGTTCTACATCAATTCTAGTATATCCTTTTCCTTCTAATTCAGATTTTGGTTTCACTTTAAAAGAAGGGCAATCAGAGTGTGATGCACATATAGAAAACGAATAATCTTCTAATCTACTTCCAACCTTAAAAGCGATAATAGAAGATTGATTTCTAGTTACAAAATAATTTTTTCCTTTAACTAATTCAAATGGTTTTCCTTCATTTAAAGGAATAAAACCTTCTTTAATAAGAATTTTCTTTATTTCTTCTACGGCATGAAACGCAGAAGGTGATTTTTTGATAAAATCTAATAAATTGTTAGATAAATCATTCATAATCTATCCTCCTTTTTTTAATTATAGACCAATAAAAAGAAAAAGACTACTTTAGTATTAATAAAGCAATCTATTTTTCATCATATTTTGCTAGATTTTCTTCCATCAATGCTCTTACATAATTAGATATTTCACTAGCTTGCATATCTTTATATTCTTCATATTCAATAACCTTTATAAGATCTAAGTTTATTATAGTTCTTCTAAAAGGAGCATTTTTGTGAACACTCAAAGCATTAACACACGTAAATACGACAATTGGCTTATGACTCTTTAAGGCGATTTTAAAACATCCCGGTTTAAAGTCCAATAATCCCTTATTCTCTTTATTTCTTGTACCTTCTGGATAAACTCCTATACTATATCCTTTTTCAAGCATCAAACTAACCGCTTTATTAATAGTTTTTACTGCATTTTTAGGATTTTCTCGATCAATTCCCATATATAAATTACGATGAATATAATTGCCAGCAATAGGAATTTTTAAATTAGACAATTTAGAAATAAAACAGATATGAGGTGAAGTGAAATTAGCGCCTATACAAATAGGGTCAAAGTTAGAACGATGATTGGAGACGATTAAGCAATTTTCTTTAGGAAATTTTTCTTTAGAAGAAATAATCACTTTAGCTCTTCCCCAAGATAAAATCCACTTTAATGTCGAATCTAATGTGAATTTATGATATTTAGATACTTCTTTATATTCCTTATGAGGATTAATAAATAAACTTGTTATATATAAATAAGCAATATAAACAATTTCCCATCCTATAAAAAAACCGCTAAAAATAGCTATAGGAAGAAAATAAGAAGCGAAAGAAGAAAATGATAATACATTAAATACATAAAGAGCGGACGTACTGATTAAGCTTAATATTACAACTATTAAATTTATCATAATCAATTTACTCCTGTGGAACTAGTAATCTAATTGCCTTTTCTTCAATAGTGATTTTAAAGTAATCATTTCTAATGATTTCTCCATCTATTGATATTGCAAATTCTTTTGGAGAATATATCTCAACCTCTTTAGCTTTTTGATACTTTAATATCTTAGCAAACTTAGGACTATCAATATGTTCTCCCTTTTCGTATTTGCTCATTAATTTAGCGATTGTGATAATGGAACAAGGACGTACAAAACCCACCTCGATAAGTCCATCATCAATCTCTGAACGAGGAGCACATTGATATTTTCCACCTACGTATTTTCCATTTGCTAAGGTACAAAGAAGCATTTTTCCATTTGGGTTAAGTAATTCATTATCCGCTTTAACAGAAATATGATTATTTCTTCCAAATAGTAAAGCTTTTCTAACCCCTTTTCCATATGGGTTCTTTCCACCTTTTTTCTTAACTTCATTCGCCGTTTCTGCAACATAAGAATCAAGTCCAAAGTGACATACATTAATACAATATTTATTCTCTTTTCTATTATTCACAACAAGACAGTCTATTTCTTTAATTTTACTAGAAAATAATTTATCTAAATCTAAAAATCTTTCTTTTTCTCCAAAATATTTAATGAAATCGTTACCTGAACCAGATGGATAAATAGCAAGAATTGCTTGCTTATATCCGTGTATTCCATTCACAACTTCATTTATAGAGCCATCTCCTCCACATGCGACGATAACAGTGTCTTCCTCATGCTCTTTTAGATAGGAAGAAACAAATGATGTTGCTTCTTTTTCTTTTGTAGTTTTATGAATTATATAATCTATTTTGTCATCATATCTTTTTAACAATTCTTCTAGTTCTTTATTTTTTGATCCATTACCCGCGGATGGATTGATAACAAAAACATACTTCATATTCGCTACTCCTATTAATATCATTATTATTTTAACAAGATATTTAAAAAAAATGAAATAATTAACGCTTATTTTCCAAAAAATGAATAGGTCTAATCATATATTTTTTTTAATAACTCCTTTATTATCAAAGATTAAATCTATGTCTTTTTTGTGTTTTAACTTTTCAAAAGAGTATTTAGATCTTTTTATTTCTTTAAAATAACCAGAATGACCAAAATGGAAACCAAAATGATAATGCTTATATTGAACATAAATAGTATCATTATCTTCAACAAAACCACATAAACTATCTATTAAATCTTGTTCTTCAATATCATAAT
>JALFBO010000058.1 GCA_022772105.1 Erysipelotrichaceae bacterium
CTCTTTTAGTAGATCTAATTGTTTATTGATATCCACAGATGAATATTCAACTTTTGGATTATTTAATCCTTGTCCTTTTTGAACTTTAAGTGGTTGTACTTCGTGTTCTTTTTCTCCTTCAAAGCTATCTTTTAATGAAGACGCTAAATTCATTAATGAATTAAATGAAGTATCATTTGTGTAACCATATACACATTTATCTTTCTTAAAAATTCTTATACCACATCCATGAACTGTTCCTGAATTTATAGAGGATACTTCCCCATTGTTTAAAAGATATGTTTCTTTTTTAGTATCTTCAAAGAACAATTCACCATAATCTCCACCTGTAGATAAAGTATTTTCTAAGATTTCTTTAATTTTATTTTTACTAATCATAATAAATTACCTTTTCACGTTATAAAATGTGTTCCTTTCTGAAGAAATTATAATATCTTCTTTATCAATTGGCTATTTATTTAATATTTTTATTATATTTATGGATATTTTTATATAAATGTTTGCTTAGGACAATACAAAAATTTATTTATAGTAAAAAGAAAAAAATAGTAATTGAAACATACAATTAAAATTATACTCTTTTACTATTTTTTTCAATTGCTTTTAATTTCTTTTAATGAAGAAAATATTATAAAAATGAAACATCTTTTTTCTCTAAATAAATCTTATTATCCTTTGCGTATATTACGTTAACTACGCAATTTGAAGGAACACCATTTTGCCAAAATGAAGAAGGATCATCATATAAAAAATTTAGCATGGCTCTTGTTGCAAATCCATGAGTAACCACTAGATAATTATTATCATCATTTATTGAGGCTAATTCTTTAATAAAACTTTGCGTTCTTTCCATCACTTGGTATGTAGTTTCCCCTCCTTTCGTGGCACCATCACCTTGTAAAGGATCTTTAAAGAATTTCTTTATATCTTCATTATCTATTTCACCATTTGGTTTCTTATATACTTGTCCTTCATATTCTCCAAAATTAATTTCTTTGATACGATTTTCTTCGCTTAGAGGAGTTGTTAAGTTGCCACTTGCTTCTAGAATTATCTTTGTAGTTTCCTTTGCACGAATTAAAGGAGACGAAAAAGCTTTTTTAAAGATAATGCCTTTAAGTCCTTCTCCAGTTTTACGAGCTTCTTCCTTCCCTTTTTCATTCAAAGAAACATCTAACCATCCTTGTAATACACCTTTATAGTTCAACAACGTTTCTCCATGACGAATAACATAAATACGCATAATACATCACCTACATAGAAAATAGAATAAATAGATTAATTAATTTTATCAAGATTTTACAATAAAAAGGTGAACTTTTTCTGTCAAATTTAATTTTGTAATTCTATTAGAATAAACCTTCTTTAAAAGATTTGTGTATCTTTATAAAATCCACTTAGTATATAAATTACCCATTCGCTTATGTTAACAGCGTGATCTGCAATTCTTTCAATGTATTTAACAATCAAAGTAGTGTAAACAGTGAAACGGCTATTATAAATTCCTTTTTCGTTTCCTTCAATTATTAATTCCAAGCATCTACTGTATAAATCATCGACAATATCATCTTGCTTAATAACTTCATTTGCTAAGTTAATATCTCTATTTACAAAGCTTAATATGCTATCATCCACCATCTTTAAAACTATTTCTAAAATTTGATCTAGTTCTTTAATTTGATGATGTTCTTCATCTTTTAGTTTTGTTGCAAAGTCACGGATATCTTCTGCATGATCTCCTAGTCTTTCTACATCACCTACACATTGTAAAATACCTGTTACCATACGTAAATCACGAGAATAAGGTCTTTCTCTTAACATAATAGTTAGACATGTTTCTTCAATTAATCTTTCGTGTAGATCCACTAGATCATCATTAATCAAATCTAGTTTATTCTCATCATAATGTTGATAAATTGAAAATGCATTTTTCAAATTTTCTTCAACTTGCTCCGCCATTTTGACGATCATTTGTATAACATTATCTAATTCTTTTTCTAATTTCATATTATCCAAACCTTCCTGTTATATAATCTTCTGTTTTCTTTTGTTGAGGATTCTTAAATAGATCTTCGGTAAGACTATATTCTACAATTTCACCTAACATAAAAAATGCAGTATAGTCAGAAATTCGTGCTGCTTGTTGCATATTATGAGTAACAATAATAATGGTGAATTCGTTTTTTAAAGAATCGATTAACTCTTCGATTTTTAAAGTGGCAATAGGGTCTAGTGCACTAGTTGGTTCATCCATCAAGATAACATCAGGGTGCATGGCAATAGCGCGAGCAATACAAAGACGTTGTTGTTGACCACCTGATAAAGAAAGTGCTGAATCTTTTAATCTATCTTTCACTTCTTCGTATAAGGCAGCCTTTTTAAGCGAATCAACAACAATATCATGGAGAATTTTTTTATTTCTAATTCCTTGACATCTTAATCCATAAGCCACATTTTCAAAAATTGACATTGGAAACGGATTAGGATTTTGAAATACCATACCAACATTAGTACGTAGCACCATTGGATTCATTTGATTAATGTCTTTATTATCATACAAAATAGTACCTGTTATATGACAATCATCAATTAGATCATTCATTCTATTTAAGCATCTTAGAAGTGTTGATTTTCCACATCCAGAAGGGCCGATGAAAGCAGTAACTTTATTTTTATATAAATCGATATTGATATTTTTTAAAACGTGTTTTTCACCATAACTCAAATCTAAATTATTAATTTTAAACGCTTCTTTCATTTTTTCACCTCATACTTTTTAAATTTCAAACTTACAAGTTTCACAAGGATATTTAACATGAGAACTATCACTAAAATAATTATAGAAATAGCACATGCTAACCCAAAATTAGGATTTTCATCAGTCATAACACTCCAAATATGAACCGCTAGAGTAGTGGCTGGTTGCAGTATTCCCACATTATCTTGTATCGCCGTACCCATAGCGAAGATCAATGCCGCACTTTCTCCGATAATTCTACCAATACAAAGAATTATCGAGGTTAAAATTCCAGGAAGTGCATTAGGAAGAATAACCTTAAATGCGGTTTGAGTTAAAGAGGCGCCAAGAGCTAAAGAAGCACTTTTATATGTTTTTGGAATAGCATTAATCCTTTCTTCTGTTGTTCTTATTACTGTTGGAAGGAGCATGATTGATAAAGTGAAAGCACCCGCTAGAACACTTGCTCCATTAGAAGAAGATATTTTACTGACAAAAGGAATAAAAACTATTAAAGAAATTAATCCAAAAATAATAGACGGAATTCCTCCTATCATATCGATCAAACTTCTTAATAAAGAAGTGAACTTATTATCTTTTGCATATAATGATAAATAGATTGCAGATATTACTCCTATTGGTATTACTATTAGAAGCGTTAATCCTACTAACATAAGTGTGGCAAGAAGTGAACCTCTAATTCCACCACCCATATCTACATAATAGAACTCATTAATATAATTCCCCGAATCTAATACTTCAATCATACCGCTTGCTTTAGAGGATGTCGTGGCTACTTTAATACCACTTTCTCCTTTAACTTGAATTCTTTTAATTTGTTGGCCAACCTTTATTTTTAAAGTTTTACCATCTACACTTTTTGCACTGTTAAAAGGTGATTTTTCATCGATATAAACTATTTCAACTGCGTCTTTTTTTTCTAAATCCTTGCTATCTTTTATACCTATTCCATATTTATATGAATAATAAACTCCCTCTTTCTCTTCAATAGAGGAAAAGTCTTCATCATTAGCCTCAACTATAGCAAAATATGGTGTTTCATAATACGGAGAGGTTAACATTTTAAACGATAAAGTCTTAGACCCATTTATAAAAACAAACAAAATAATAGCGAGCAAGACTATAAGAGAGATTGAAGCAGAAAGATACGTGCTTCCATTAGCTAGCAGATCTTTTATTTTTCTTTTTGTTTCCATCATTATTACCTATCCTGTTCTTAATTAAATTTAGTGATAAATTCGTTACAATTATTATGACTATTAATAGTAAGCCAATAGAAAAACGAATATCATAATCCATGCCAGAACTTTCATGTATTCCTTGAAGCATGGTCGAAGTTAAAGTCCGCGTAATATCGAAAGGGTTAAGCGATATTCCTGAGCCGCTATTCCCACACACCATGGTTATGGCTGTTGCTTCTCCTAGGGCTCTACCAATTCCAAGAATTATACCTGAAAATATTCCTGACTTTGCGCCTATTAAGACAACTTTAAAATTAGTTTGTGTTGGTGAAGCACCTAGAGCTAATGAACCTAAAATAAGGCTATTATTAACAGAAGAAATCGATGTTATAGCAATCGTAGTAATGGTTGGTAGTATCATAATTGAAAGAACTAAAACTGTTGCAAGAAGAGATATTCCTCCTGCTGTTTGAATTCCAAAAATAGACCCAAGTCCCTCTACAAATTTAGTAAGAACTCCTAGTCCAAATAAACCATAAATTATTGAAGGAATACCGGATAATAACTCAATAACAATGCTGAGTATCATAGATAATTTCTTAGGGGCTATACGTACTACAAATAATGCTGTTAAAACAGAAAGAGGGACAGAAATAAGAAGGGAGAGTATAACAACAATAAGAGTATTAATTACAATATATCCTGCCCCATAAATATTAGGACTTTTAAACCAAGTTCCTCCAAAAATAAACTTAAAGAAATTTACACTTTTAAGCCCAACTGATGTTTCATATTTTTTAAAAAAAGGAGTTATACCTTTTATAAAAATAAATAGCGCAATAAAAACAACGCATAAAGAGCAAAAAACGCAAATAGATAAAAATGCGTATTTAACCATTTTATCTATCAGTGTTTTATGTTCTATTCTTTTTAATTTATTATCTTTTTCCATAAATAGATAAGTAGTCTAGACTACTTTACCTCATCCCATTTAGTAATTGTGCCAGTATAAATATCTCTTAAATTTGCCGCACTTACTTTAGAAACATTATTTTTATTATTAACAACAGCGACAATAGCATCGATGCACATTTTTCCTTTTAATTTCTCATCAAGTGTTTCTTCAGTTTTAAATTCTCTAGAAAGGAAAGCAAGATCACAATAATTAGCTCCATCTTTTTCACTACCATTAGTGCGTTTATATGCATCACCTGAACCAGTTGGATTGTAATTATATTTAAATCCTCCACACTTTGATGAAAACTCAAGTAGTAAAGCAGAAACGATAGATTTTACTGATGTAGAGCCACCTACGCTGATAGTAATAGAAGAATTATCCTTAGAAGTTACTGCATAATTTGCTTTTAATTCTTCCCATGATTTATCTTGGGAAGATGTTTCTAATATACCACCTTTATCTTTAATTGTTGCTTTTCCTTCAATTGATGACATATAAGCTACAAATGCATCGCATATTTCTTTATTAGTAACGTTTTCATAACTTTCTCGTAAACAATAATTAAAGTTTCTTGTTAGTTTATATTTTCCACTTAAAACATTTGCTTCTGTTGGTTCGACTCCTTCATAAACTAAACCTTTAACACCTGCTTCACCTAATGAAGATAAAGAGATATATCCAATACCATTAACATCATTTTTAACAGAGTTAATCATATCACCATTTGATCCTACTTC
>JALFBO010000025.1 GCA_022772105.1 Erysipelotrichaceae bacterium
ATCTCATCTTCGGAAGTTTCATAACAAAATAATAAAGCTCTTATAATTCATTTTTTTATCTAAATTAATCAAAAAATAGGGTAAAATAATGAAAAATAAGGGCTTTTTTTATAATTATTGAGTAATAAAAATTAAGCAAAAATGGTGTACATCAGAAGCAAAAACTATTGATATTTTTGTTTTGATGAAGAAATAATTTTAATAAATGTTTTATTTGATAAGTAATTGAATAATAAATTGTTAAATCCCATTTTCTTAAATGATTGGACAGCTTCTTTGGATATGTTTCCTGCCATCCAATCGCCAGTAGGTAATTTAACGAAAGTAGTATTTCGTAATACTTCAAATAGATTATTAGAAGTAATTCCTTTAAGATATTTATTTTCAAGCAATTTAACAATTGTTAATGCTACATAACAAGTTAAGAAATGAGCATGGATATGTTTTATAGTTCTAAGATAAATAGGTCGAGTTGAAAAGCCTGTTTTCATTTGTCTAAAGCAATCTTCAATCTCCCATCTTCTTGATGCGATATTGATTATATCAGTAACAGGTTCATCGAATAAATCTGTTACTATAGCTCCATATCCAGCATATTGCTTTTCTTTTTCAATCAATTCAGTATTTAAATTAAGAATTGATTTTTCTACAACAATTTCTCCATTGTCGTCATAACATAATTTTTGAATGTACTGTTTACCATCTGTTGAAGAAACTTTATCAAATCTCGATGGATTAGATATAATCTCACGTGCTTTCTTCTCTCGTTCTTCAATCTTGTTTAACATAAATTTTCTTCTATTTTCATCAAATATGAAGATATACATGGTATCAATGTCGACTTTAGACTTTCCACTTTTGTTTTTTGAATATGGATCATCGATATAGGAATCTTTTTTAAACTTTTTAATTTTATATTTTTTATCACTAGATAAAGATAACCAACCTTTTTCATCGAAAATTTCTTCTTTAGTTGCATTTCCTAATTTTTTTACACTTTGAGAAAAAATATAATGATTATTTTTAGTTATTAAGTAATGTTTAATGTTTGCAGAGTTTAATCCTGCATCTGAACATAATATGTATCCATCTCCTTCTAATGAAGGCTCTAGTTTTTTCCATTCTGGAAGAAGTTGTTTGTTTTCGTTGATATTCCCACGATATGCAGAATATTTAATAGGAATACCATTACTATCCATAAATAAACCAAATGAAGTAATAGGATCTGGACGATGGTTCTTTTCAACACCATAAGCGCATATTTCATTTTCTTCTTCAATCTCATAATAAAAGTTAGTAACGTCATAGAATACTACTTTATCTGGTGGGGGAAGCAGATAACTAGCTTTTTTATAGAGATAATCTTGTAGTTTTTCTTTACAATCATCAAATCTATCTAATGCATCATATATATCATCAATAGTAATATCAAATGATTCTGCAAAGTAATTAATTTTTTTAGAATTATCTAATTTAGAACCAGGTGCAATAGCACGAGTATATACAAGAAATTTCATAACATCATTTAAAGAATATTTAATTCTAAGACTATTGTTATTCTTTAGATGATAAAAGAATTGATCTAAACCTAAATGATGATAAACCTTTTGCATAAGAAGATATCCAAAATTAAAAGAATTTTGACATCCATCAAGAGAAATAGGTGAAGAATAATCGATTTTTATTTCCTTTTTATCATTATCTTGAGTTTTTTTCTCTTCAGTTAAAAATTTGATTCTTTCATCAATAAAAGATTCCCAAGAACCATATTTTGCATCTAACTCGTTCGCGGAAGGATATTTTTCAATAATCATTTGTTTCTTAACTCCTTTAACAGAATAAGAATGTTTAATGTATATAGTTTTATCTGTTTTATCCTTGTTATCAAATGCGACTTTAAACATAAAGATACCTCCGTATATAAGAATTATATCATAAATGTATACCTTTGTCTACATTTTTTTGAATTATTGTCTACTTATGTGTACTTTTAATTGCTGATGGTATTGACATAATAAAAAATAGTCCATAAATGGAACTATATACTTTGTATATAAATTATTAAAAAAATTTTTTTGTTTTAGAAAAAAGTGTTATCAAACTTCCAAACTTGGGAAATAGAGTTTTCTTATTGTAAGATGTTCTTTATTAAAATATAATTATATTATATATAAAGTTTGAGGATGATTATTATGAAAAAAGAAAACAAGAAAGGTTTTTCTCTTCTTGAAGTGATTGTATCAATTACAATTCTTGGTATATTACTAGCTGTTTTAATACCTAATGTTGTTTCTTACATTGCTAAATCACAAAGAGTTGCTGCGATTCAAGATGCATCAAATGTATACACCGAATGGGCTAATGCTTATACATATTGCGATCAAGAAGATGTAAATACATATTTACAAGATAAATATGACTTGAATTCAAATCCTTCCAATAACGTTGTTGGGTTTTACCATAACTATGGAAAATATACTGTCTTAATAAGAGGCGGAGAAGTTATTGAGGTTCTTAATAAACGTAAGCCTAAATATTTCTTCTTAGACGATGATAGAAAAATTGAAATGACAGATACAGATGGATTAGATAACGGATATA
This sequence comes from Erysipelotrichaceae bacterium, assembly GCA_022772105.1. Taxonomy (GTDB): domain Bacteria; phylum Bacillota_I; class Bacilli_A; order RFN20; family CAG-449; genus UBA3210. The sequence goes on from JALFBO010000025.1 coordinate 2,602, forward strand.
ATACGGGAATGAATTTTGAATCTAGTACAGAAATTAAAGATGGTCATAAAGGAAAATATGTTTATATTCCTCGTCTTGATCCAGATTCATGTACCAAAGAATT
>JALFBO010000135.1 GCA_022772105.1 Erysipelotrichaceae bacterium
GTATCTATTAAACGTTTATTTTGATAGAATTATTTCGGTAAAGATAATTTTACTCTCAAAGGAGTGAGCAAAATGGAATATCTTCTTGAATGTCTTCTTGGATTAGGATTGTTCTTGTATGGCATTAAAATTATGTCCGAGGCTTTGAAAAAAGTTGTTGGGGATAAGATGAAAATGATTATTAACAAAGCGACCGCTAATCCTTTCATGGGAATACTAATTGGTTTCTTGTTAACAACATTAATTCAAAGTTCATCAGGAACATGTGCGCTAGTCGTTTCATTAATCACTGCTGGATTATTGAATCTAAATGCCGCTATATTTATTATTCTTGGAGCTAATATTGGTTCTCCTACCACATCAATCATCATCGGTCTAGATATTACAAAATATGCCCCTATCATCATATTTGTAGGAGCAATTATGGTATTCTTTATATCTGATAAACGCTTTAGAAGAATTGGAAGAGCCATCTTAGGATTTGGATTAATGTTTTATGGACTTGAATGTTTAGGCAATGCCTTATCCGGGGTTAAAGATACTCCTTTCTTCACCGGATTGATACAAAGCTGTGATAAAGCTCCAATATTATCATTACTTATTGGTTTCGTGCTTACTCTTGCTGTTCAATCTTCTGGCGCTACTATTGGTGTTATTCAAAAATTATACGCCCTACCTGGATCAACAATTTCTTTCAAGATTGTAATCGCATTTATTTTAGGTGCTAATATCGGTACGATAATCACTGGTTTCCTTGCTTCCTTAAAAGGTAGTAAAGCAGCAAAAAGAGTAATAGTGTATGACGTATTATTCAATGTATGTAACGCTATTTTATTCATGATTATTTTAATTCCTTTTGCAAATCTTGCAACATATTTAGAAAATCACATGTTTGGTACTCATACCACTAAAATGGTTTCATATGTAGCAATGAGCATAAAAATTGTAGGGGTATTAATCTTTGTTTGGTTTACTAAACCTGCGATTAAGCTACTAAATAAAGTTATTAAAGTGACTGAAGATGAAGCTTTATCTAATCCAAGTGAAAAACTAAATAACCAATTAGTGACTACATCTGCCTCTTTAGCACTTGAATGTGCAAAAGAACAAATTATTACAATGAATTCTCTAGTAAATAAAATGTTTAAAAAATCAACTTCTTATCTCTTACAAAAGAACGATAAATATGAAAAAGATGTATTCTCACTAGAAGATATTGTTGATAACTATAATTCTTGTCTTCATGAATACTTAACAAAGATTCCTTCGAATTTAAATGGTATAAATTCTTCACAAGAAAAAACTTTCTTTATCGATACTATTAAGGATATTGAAAGAATTGGTGATCATTGCACTAATATTATCGAAAGAATGAAGGAAAGATATGATTATAAGTTAGAATTTACATCTGAAGCAAAAGACAGACTAGTCAATATGATAAATAGTCTACAAGAAATGCTTGATTGTAATACCGAATCTTTAGAAACATTCTCCATCTCTAAAGCTAATAGAGTTTTAGAAATAGAACCTCAAATCGATGCATATGAAAAAGAATATAGAAAAGAGTTCTTAAAAGAAGCTTGTGATTCTTTAATATCAAGAAACGATCAAAATGTAGTTGAACTTCTTTCTAACTTAGAAAGAATTGGTGACCATTTAACTAATATTGCCGAACACATAGTAGAAGGACACTTCACTCATAAATAAGCAAAAGATAATTATCTTTGATGGACTAAGATAATTATCTTTTTATTATAATCATTATGCTTCTTGTTTTTTTCTGAATATGGACATATATACTGCAAAGAAAACAATATAGATAAGATCATATACTAGGAAAGTAGTAGTTTGATAAAACATATCTACGTCGGTGAAAGAATATCCATATATCATAGATAAAAGTAAAGGAACAATCATTGCACATAAATACAAAATTCTATTTTCTAATCTTCCTCTTTGAGTAATCTCATTAATACTTAATACTCCAATTGCTAATAATATAATGATTTGGAAAACACTATCTCGCAAAACTCCACTTAAAACGATAAGTACTCCAATCACTAAATAGACATAAGTAGAAATAATGTATGCCTTTCTCATCTTTTTAGGAACAATATAATTTTTTCCTTCTTCTTGGAATTGTGGTAAACATAGTACCAAAAGCATGTAAGCATAAATGAATATTCTAATGCTTGGGAACAGGCAATTTAATGCTTGAGAACACCCTTAAAAAATTACTAAAATTTAATGCTTGAGAACAGTATGAAAAGAAGCTAGATTTTGACATCTAACTTCTTTATTTTTCAAATTATTTT
>JALFBO010000138.1 GCA_022772105.1 Erysipelotrichaceae bacterium
TCTATTCCAAGAGGAATAGCGGTATTGTCGATTTCTTTAATTTTTTTACATATATCCCACATTTCTTCCCAAGAGGAAGGAACTTTTAAATCATTTTCTAAGAAGAAAGTTTTATTGTAATAAAGAACATCACTTTCTTTAGCAAATGGTAAAGTATATAGATGTTCATCTAAGTATGTTCTTCCTTCATTAAAGAAAGAAAGAGAAAAGTTGTCTAAATTCATACCATATTTTTCATTTGTTATAAACGAATCTAAATGAACAACTTTTTTTGATGAATTATATAGAGCAACATCTTCTTTTACGCAAAATGCAATGGAAGGATAATTAAGCGCAACAAGAGAATTAACAATGGCATTTTTTAAATCATCAAAAGAAGAATATTTCACAAATTCAATTTCAATATTCGGATATGCAGGTATATATTTACCATCTTGCAATTTGCTAGTTATTATTCCTTTTAAAGGATCTGACATCGTTGTCCAAAAAGAAACCTTATATTTTTTATTTAGATCGATTGATGATAAGCACTCCGCATTAGCGCTTTCTACATTTAAAGGCATATTAAAATACTTTTCTAGTCCATCGTCTATAAATGTTTCGTTTTGCCTAACAAACCAACCCACTTTATTTTCATATTCATCATTAGAGGAAGAAGAGGAACAAGAAAGAAGAAGAGAAGCGCTAATAAAAAGTAACATCAGGTGCCTTTTGTTCATACGTTTCTCCTTTCGCTAAGTTAATAATATTATATACCTACATTATTTTTTTACAATAAGCAATAAAAAGCGCAATAAACGATTGTTTTTTCAAATTCTTATTTTTTCGACTTTTTTTAAATAAAAATAAGCATTTTTTTCAAAATATTTGCTTAATTATCATTATAATGATAAAATTATCACAAAATAAATGAACGTGGAGGAGATAAATATGAGAGTTAAAATAAAGCAAGGCATTCCTAATGGAACTATCAATGCTCCATCTTCCAAAAGTTATGCTCATCGCTATCTTATTGCGTCTTTATTAAGTTCTTCTCCATGCATCATCGATAATGTTGATTTAAATCAAGACATAATGGCAACTTTGGATTGTTGTAAAGCATATGGTTCTACTTTTTCTTTAGGAGAATCATCGATTCATTTATTCCCAAATACATCTACAATTAATATACCGCTATTTAATTGTAATGAATCTGGTTCTACTCTTCGTTTCTTTATTCCTCTTGCTCTAATAAAATACGATTCTTTTATTCTACTTGGAACAGAACGTTTATTATCTAGGGGATTAGATGTATACGATAAAATCTTTAAAGAGCAAAATATCAAATGCAAAAAAGAAGAACGTAAGATCACCATTGAAGGAAAATTAAAACCTGGATTATTTCAGGTTCAAGGCAATATTTCCTCTCAATTTATAACCGGTTTATTATTTGCTCTTCCTTTACTAAATGGAGATTCTCTTATCGAACTAACATCTCCTCTTCAAAGCAAAATGTATGTAGATATGACTATTGATGTTCTTCATCAATTTGGAATAATAATTCAAAAAGAGGATAACAAATATATTATCAAGGGTAATCAAAAATATCATGGAAGAAATTCTTCTGTAGAAGGAGATTATTCTAACGCTAGTTTCTTGGGAGCGTTCAATCACCTTGGAGGAAATATTCAAATTAATAACTTAAATCCTTATTCTTATCAAGGAGATAAAGTCTATGAAGAATATTTCACTATTTTAGAAAAGTCTGGTCAAAAAGTTGATATATCTAATTGCATTGATTTAGGACCAGTATTGATGGCTTATTGTGCAATCAAGGCAGGAGGAACTTTAACAGGAACTAAAAGATTAAAAATAAAAGAAAGTAATCGCGGCTTAGCAATGAAAGAAGAGCTAGAAAAAGTTGGCTCTCAAATAACAATATTTGAAGATGAAATTGTGATTAAAAAGCTAAAACCAACTGTACCAAAAGTTCCTTTTTCTTCTCATAATGATCATCGTATTGTTATGGCATTAAGTTTATTTGCTACTTTATTCGATATAGAAATTGATGAATATGAAGCAATAGATAAAAGCTTCCCATTATATTTTGAATATTTATCTAGATTAGGTATGGAGGTAGATTATGAAATTACTCAAGAAGAGTAAGATTCTCATAGTTGGTCTTGGATTAATTGGAGGTTCATATGCTGCTGCCCTAACTAAAAAAGGCTATCAAGTATATGCATTAACAAAAGAAGAAGAATCTATTGAATTTGCCAAAGCACACAATTATATCATCGATGGAAAAACTAAAGTAGATGAAGAATTCATTTCTTCATTTGATATTGTTATTTTTTCATTATATCCAAAAATCTTTATTTCTTGGATGAAAGAATATCATACCTACTTTAAAGAAGGAACATATATATTAGATGTAACCGGAGTAAAAGGAAGTATTGTATACGAAATTCAAGATATTATTAAAAATGATAAAATCGAATTTATTCCTACCCATCCTATGGCAGGAAGAGAAGTATATGGAGTTCAAAATGCCAAATATGATTTGTTTATAGGTGCAAATTATATCATCACACCTACGGACAAAAATACCAAGGAAGGAATTGAACTCGCTAAAGAAATTGGTTCTATTTTAGAATTTAAAAACATTTCTATCCTTACTCCTGAAAAACATGATGAAATGATTGCTTTCTTAAGTCAACTAACTCATTGCATTGCTGTAAGTTTAATGACTTGTAAAGACTCGATTCATTTAAAAGAATACACTGGAGATTCATTCCGTGATTTAACACGTATTGCAAATATTAATGAAAATATGTGGAGCGAATTATTTTTGATGAATAAGAAAGAATTGTTAGCTCAAATGGATTTGTTTATCCGCGAATTTGAAAAACTAAGAGACGCAATTGAAAGTGATGATGTAAAAACAATGAAGGATATGATGAGATTATCCACGAAAAGAAGAAGTTATTTTAATAAATAAAGAAAGAGGTAAAAATTATGAATATGGAATTTATTAATAAGCTCCCTACACCTGCGGAGATTAAAAACATGTACCCAGTTGACGAAAAGTTAGCTAAGATTAAGGCACAAAATGATGAAGAGATAAAAAAAGTATTTACTGGTGAAGATAACAGATTACTTTTAATTATTGGCCCTTGTTCCGCTGATAGAGAAGATGCAGTAATTGACTACATCAAACGTTTACGCGTAGTGCAAGAGAAAGTAAAAGATCAAATCATTATCATCCCACGTATCTATACTAATAAACCAAGAACTACAGGTGCGGGATATAAAGGAATGTTACATCAACCAGATCCACTCCAAGAAGAAGATATGTTAAAAGGATTAATTGCTATTAGAAAATTACATCTTAGAGCATTAGAAGAAACAGGTTTTTCTTGTGCTGATGAAATGCTTTATCCTGCTAATCACCGTTATTTATCCGATTTACTTTCTTATGTTGCAGTTGGGGCTCGTTCTGTTGAAGATCAAGAGCATCGTCTAGTAGCTTCAGGCATCAATGTTCCAGTAGGTATGAAAAATCCAACTTCTGGAGATATCACTGTTATGCTTAATTCAATTAATGCCGCTGAACACCCTCATAATTTCATATATAGAGGATGGGCAGTTAAAACTCATGGTAATCCTTTAGCACATGCCATATTAAGAGGATATGTAAATCAAAAAGGAGAATCCTTACCAAATTACCATTACGAGGATTTAGCGCATCTTGCTTCCTTATATGAATCTACTAATTTTGTTAATCCAGCGGTCATTGTCGATTGCAATCACGCTAATTCAGGAAAGAAATATTTAGAGCAAGTTCGCATTGCAAAAGAAGTATTACATAGTACTCGTCATAATGAAAAAATAAAGAATTTAGTAAAAGGATTAATGATTGAAAGTTATATCGAAGATGGCGCTCAAAAAGCAAATGAAGGATGTTATGGAAAATCCATCACTGATCCTTGCTTAGGTTGGGATAAAACTGAACAACTAATATTAGATTTAGCTGAATTAAGAAGAATTTAAAAAAACTGTGTTGAGATAGTAATTCTATTTCAATACAGTTTTTATTTTATCTAATTATTTCTATTTTCACCTACATAGAATACTGCTAAGGTACCAGGTCCAACGTGAGATCCAGTAATCAAATCATAATAATAAAGTTCAACGTTCTTACATCCTCCAGCAACTAATAGATCTTTAAGTTTTTGAGCATCTTCTTCCGCATCACAATGAGTAATATATATGGTTTGATTTTTATCCACAATATGATCTAAACAAGTTTTGGCAAGTGTTTTAATAGACATCATTCTACCATGAACTTTTCCAAATGAAACAATTTTAGCTTCATCATTTCCTTTTAGTAGAACTTTAATATTTAATAAAGAAGCAATTTTAGCCACTACTGCGCTAACTCGACCAGTTTTTTTTAAATAACGAATATCATCTACTGTGAATTCACTTCTTACTTTACTTACTCTTTCTTCACAAGCTTTAATTATTTCATCAAACGATAATCCTTTTTGAACTAGTTCGTAAGCATAAAGAGCTTGTGCACCTTCCCCTAAAGAAGCTGTTTTAGCGTCAATAATATGAACAACTTCCTCTCCTTTTTCATCGTTTATTTGATTCGCGGCAATGCAAGCGGATTGATATGTTCCTGAAATACCACTGGCTAAAGTAAAGCAAATAATTTTATTACCTTCATCAACATCTTTTTTAAAAGCATCTAAAAAAATATTTGGATTGGCTAAACTAGTTTTAACATTTTTACCTGCTCTTAACTCTTCATAAAATCCTTTAGAAAATGATTCAACATCAATATTATCTTCATAGCATTTATATATTTTACCTTCAATATCTAAAGTCATTGGTATAATTGTTACTTGAGCATTTTTTTCTTTTAACAATGAATCAAATAGATTTGATCCAGCGTCTGCATAAATTTTAATTTCCATTAGGCCATAACCTCCAGTAAAAATATATTATATAGATTTTTTATTTTTGTCACTAACTATTAGTCTACACCTAAAAAAATAACTCTATAAAAATAATTTTTCTCTCTACGAGTCGTAGAATTAAGCAAAATACCTACTTAGAAAGAACGTTCTCGTAATATGCACGTAATAATTCACCAACGCTCCAAGCTTGTGAATAACAGCCTCTAGTTCTAAAAGCCATTTCTCCATCAAATATTTCCGCGATACCTCCAATACATCCTTCATGTAGATGAGGGATAAAACGATGAACTAGTTCATCAAGTTCTTCTTTTAGTGTTGGCGAAGAGGCATTAACATAGGCATATGCATCGATATACCCACCGATTAAAAATCCCCAGGTTGTACCCATATGGTATGTATAATCTCTTTTTAATAACTCTCCTTCGTAACGAGGTAAAAATTCTTTATCTTCATAAGATAAACTGCGAAGTCCATATATGTTATATAAATGCTTAGTTACCACGTCAAATGTGCTTTTTGCATATTTTTCATCTAATACTTTGTATGGAAGAGACAAGACCCAAATTTGATTTGGGCGAATCTTTTTATCATTAGGATCTACTACATCAAATAAGCAACCAGTTTCTTCACAAATAAATTTCTTATTAAAAGAAGATTTTACTCTATCACTTAGTTCTTTATAAAATGATGAATCTTCATTGAATGAAGAGGATAAATTTTCCATTATTTTTAAAGCATTATACCATAATGCATTAATTTCCACTGGTTTACCATGACGAGGAGTTACTGCTACTCCCCCTGTTCTAACATCCATCCATGTAATTTGATCTTGGTCAGATCCAGCATGAACTAATCCATCTTCATCCATATAAATGGAAAAATCAGTTGAAGTGGAATATGCTTTGATTATCTTTTTTAACACAGGATATATTTCTTCTTTAATAAATTCTTTATCGCCTGTATATTCAATATATTTATGAACAGCATAAAAATACCATAAAGAAGCATCTACAGTATTGTATAAAGGTTCTCCTCCATCATCGGGAAACATATTTGGTATAAGTCCATTTTTTTCATATAAAGAGAATGATTTTAATATCTCTTTTGCATCAGAAAATCTTCTTGTAACTAAAGTTAATCCAGTAAAAGCAATCATGGTATCTCTTCCCCAGTCAGTAAACCATGGAAGTCCTGCAAGAATTGTCTTTAGTGATGTTGATTTTCTTTGACAAATAAATGCGTCAGCGGATACCACTAAATCTTTAGCTAATTGATCGTCCAATTTCGAATTATCAATCAGTTTCTCAAGACGTTCTTCGTATTCTTTTATATTTGTAAATGCATCGGAAGAAAACTCTTTTTCTATGGAACAAACAACTGATATATTCTTTGTTTCTCCTCCTTTAAGATAAGTTTCAATAGAATAAGGTTTAAATTGTACATCAAGTCTAGGATCACCTGTTTCTCCATCAAATTTACAATAAAAAGGATCACTATATTTATTCTTATTTTCTATTAATTTTCCTTCACTAAAATGCAGTTTAATATCAATATCTTTATTTAATCTAGGAGTTAAAGAAATTAAGTGTTCTTTAATTTCTTCATCAAATATTAAATTTTCTTTAGAAGAAGCTTCTCCATGATCCTTATAGTTAAATAAAGGAACTAATAATATTTTTGCATCTTTATCCGCTTTTATTTCATATGTTATTGAAACGGTATTTTCACCATATACAGGAGCTATTCTCTTTTTTATAATTATTCCATCAACTTCATAAATATAGGTAGGTATGTAATCAACAATAACTTCTTTTAAATATATTTGTCCTTCTTTTTTATATGTTTTAAAATCTTGCGCTTCTAAATCGTAAATTTTGTCTTCAAGAATAATTTTTTCATTAATCCTTGTTAAAATAACTTTACGATCAACCGGTGGTTTTAAGCACGCTACAAGGTAACCATAATGTTTACGATGACTCGAATTTATTAATGAGTGAGAAGAATATCCTCCCAAACCATTTGGTAAAACAAAACACTTCCCATCTCCTTTAGAAAAATCATGAATATCTCTTCCTTTAAATGTATACATAAATAACTCCTTTTTTTTGTTTTTATATAAAATTTAATTTCAAAATTATTATATCATATAAACGTTAAAAAAAATCATCTTGATTTCTCAAGATGATTCCCGCTACCAAAATATTATTTAAAGTCTTGTGCCACATTTTGGACAATATAAAGCGTCTTCACTAACAGCTTTATTACATGAAGGACAGGTTTTAACTAATGCTTTTCCACATTGATCACAAAATTTAGATCCTTCTTGATTTGATGCTCCACAAGATGGACATACAATTACTTTTTCATCTCCATGAATAACATCCTTAATATCTTTAGCAGCTTCCTTCATCATAGGTCTAATATAGTCTTTATGGACATCCTTAGCAACTGGTCCATACTCATCAACACCATATTTGGCAATCTCTCTTCCATAGCCAATAGAAGTGCATATTGAGCCTATTCCAATACAAGCTACTCCTCCAAATCCTGTAAAAACTGTCATGCCAAATGTGTCAGATGACATAGAAGTCATGGTAATTATTGTAGTAATAAATAACACGATACCTACCACAAGAATAATAGGACCGATAACTTTTAATACCTTTTTAATGCTTTCATGTTTGTTGTTCATAATAAGCCCCTCCTTTATAAGAACAAATACAAAATAATATAAATATATGAGTTTGTCAATATTTTTAATATTTTATAAATATAAAATATTAAATAAAAACTATATATGCATAAAAAAAACTAAGAATTATTATGATATGATACTTCCTAGTTTTTCATTTGATATATTATTTTCTTCTTTCAGGATATTGGAATAAAGAGGCTCCGCATATATAAACAAGAATTAATGTCATGCCAAGTATAAATCCTCCAATAGCATCACTCATCCAATGTTCGCCACTTAATACTCTACTAACTAAAGTTAGTGAAACAAATAAAACAGCGATAAATAAAGAAACATATTCAATATTTCTAATCTTTGCATATTTATTAATAAGCAAAGTTCCTGTTCCTGACACAAATGTTACTACCATCACATGTGTAGAAGGATAAGAGGATTCTAGTTCACCATCAATCAATACAGGACGATAATTAACTACAATAAAATAATCAAAAATAATCCAGAAAGAAATCAAAAGGAAAAAGGTAATTATATATATCAATAATTCTTTATCAACTTTAAACAAGGAACGTTTCTTTCCCCATTGATACATAAGGAAGAATCCTACTCCTAGTGCCATCAATAAATTAAAGTATAATATAATGTCAGATATTACATTCCATAAAATCACGTAATCATTATTTACTAACTTGTTTACCGCTTTGTTCATAGTTGCAAAGCCTACTTTAGAACCATTAGGTCCAATCGCTTCAACATCCGCGCCCATTATTAAACCAGTAAATCCAATAAAGATTGTTATAGCAATAGCAAGAAGAGAAAAAAGAAGAATTTTTCTATTTTTTGATTCAATCATATATAATATTTCCACCTTTACTTCATTATATCACGTCGCTAAAAAAAGTAAAACATCGGGTTTTTTATGGGACTAGTTTAATTTTTTGTAGGCGACAAAACAAAAAAGAAGAAGCTATGATTTAGTTAAGACAAAAAATAACTTCTTTATATCTTTTCACATTCACATTATACGCCGCATAATACATATAATTCATCTTCATCGATTCTAAAAAAGGGATATTAATTTTAAAATCTTCTAAAATTTATTACTTGCTTTTAAAAATAAAGCATCATCTATCTTTGGGCCCTTGTTGCATTTAATATAGCAATAAGAGCAACTCCTACATCTCCAAATACCGCTACCCACATATTTGTTAGTCCTAATGCGGATAATATTAAAATTCCAATTTTAATTCCTAAGGAAAAATAGATGTTTTGGTAAACAATTTTCATTGTTTTTTTAGCTATTTTTTTAGCTTTGATAATACCTCTTAAATCATCATTCATCAAAACTACATCAGCCGATTCAATCGCAGCATCGGAGCCTACTCCTCCCATAGCGATGCCTATATCAGAACGCATAAGTACTGGTGCATCATTAATTCCATCACCAACAAAGCAAAGTACATCGTTTTCTTTCTTTTCTTTTAAGAGTTTCTCTACTTCTTCTACTTTATCTTGAGGAAGCAAAGAAGATCGATAAGAAGTAAGTCCTAGTTTTTCACTAGCAAAAGAAGCAACTTGTTCATTATCACCTGTTAACATAATAGTTTTATTATCTGTTTTAGTTAGATAAGAAATAACGTCTTTTGCTTCTTCTTTTACTTCATCACATATTAGTATCGAACCAACATAAGAATTATTATGAGCTACATAGATTATTGTTCCTGCTTCTTTTTCTTCACAAAATGAGATGTTATTTTCTTTCATTAATTTAGCGTTTCCACATAAGATTACATCATCTTGATATGTTGCTTTTATTCCTTGACCTGGAATATCTAAAATAGTATAAAAAGATTCTTCTTCCTTTTTATATGCTTCTATAATAGAACGGGCAATAGGATGATTTGATCCTTTTTCAGCTTTATATGCTAAGGATAAGATTTCTTCTTTTCTTTGTTCTGGGGTAACTTTACTAACAACGAAATTACCTTTTGTTAACGTGCCAGTTTTATCAAAAACAAATATATTAGCCTTATTTAAACATTCTAGATAGGAAGATCCTTTAATAAGAATTCCTTTTTTAGAGCAACCTCCAATTCCTGCAAAGAATGATAAAGGGATAGAAATAACTAAGGCACAAGGACATGATACAACAAGGAATGATAAGGATCGATATACCCAAGTTTGAACATCCCCTGTAATTAGACTTGGAATAAGCGCTAAAAGCAAAGCTAAAATAACTACAACTGGGGTATAAAAACGAGCAAATTTTGTGATGAAATTTTCCGTTTTTGATTTTTTACTTGTCGCGTTTTCCACTAAATCAAGTATCTTTGAAACTGTAGAATCATAAAATACTTTGTTTACTTTTACTTCAATAGTAGAGGAGATATTAACACATCCACTGATCACATCATTTCCTTCTACCACATCTAAAGGTAAAGATTCTCCTGTCAATGCTTTAGCGTCAATACTTGATTTACCTTTGATTATTGTTCCATCTAATGGTATTTTTTCTCCTGGTTTAATGACTATGATATCGCCAATATTTACTTCTTCAGGACTTACACAAACTAATTCATTTTCTTGATCAACATAAGCATAA
>JALFBO010000140.1 GCA_022772105.1 Erysipelotrichaceae bacterium
AAGAGTACGATACTTCTTTGTTTTAATCATTTCTTTATAACGTTTTTGAGTTACATTAACTAGTGAGTTATAAATCTGTCTTCCAATTTCAAAACGCTTATTTAAAATATCTTCCTGATACTTTTCTGTATTCAATGGAAACTCAACAATAAAGTTTGTCATAATATTCACCTCGCTTTCTAATATAATATTCTCTTTTAATATTCTTTCCTTTGTATCTTGGGCAAAATACAAAATGATAATTCATCAAAGATACGGTTGTGTTTGTGTGTCTATAATTATTTTCCATACATATATTATAAAATAATATATGTATGAAATCAATAGAACCATACATATTAATTTATAAAATTAAATTATAAAATAAATGTGCTATCCATCCCACCCCTAAAGGAGTGGGCTTTCCGCACTATTATTTGTAAAACATCATCAAATGTTAAACCCTCACGAATATTTAAGCTCATTATGCTTCCTCCCTTTTTTGTTTATAAAATATTGACACGTTTATATATTGCTTCGACATTCTTTTGATAATAATCAAGAGTAAAGCAACTATCTAATTCTTCCTTAGTTAATATGGACATGATTTTCTCATTTTTACTTAATAATTCTTGATAATCTAAATTATTATTGTAAGCCTCCATAGAAATAGGTTGGACTGTATCATAAGCTTCTTCTCTACTTAATCCCTTCGAGATAAGAGTGGTCATCACTCTTTGAGCAAAAATAACTTTATTAGTCAAATAAATATTTTTCAACATTTGATCTTCATAAACTACTAGATTATCTAATAGATTTGCATATCTATTAAGCATATAATCAAGTAATATAGTAGCATCTGGAAGAATGATTCTTTCTGTTGAAGAATGAGATATATCTCTTTCATGCCATAAAGCCACATTTTCATAAGAAGTCACCATATATCCTCTTAAAACACGCGCACATCCACATATATTTTCACTTGTGATAGGATTGCGTTTATGAGGCATAGCAGACGATCCTTTTTGTCCTTTTTTAAATGGTTCTTCTGCTTCATGAACTTCACTTCTTTGTAAATGCCTAATCTCTGTGGCTATCTTTTCCATTGTGGTACCAATTAAAGCTAGAGTTGACATGTATTGAGCATGTCTATCTCTTTGTAATGTTTGTGTTGATATGGCAGCACTTTGAATTCCTAATTGCTCACATACATAATCTTGAATAAAAATAGGAGCATTAGCAAAATTACCTACAGCGCCAGAAATCTTTCCACATTCGATAATCTTGGCTGCATTATCAAATCTTTCTAGATTTCTCTTCATGTCCTCATACCAAAGAGCCCATTTTAAACCAAAAGTAGTAATATCGGCATGTATGCCATGGGTTCTTCCAATGCAAGGAGTATTCTTATATAAAAGAGCCTTCTTTTTTAAAACTTCCATAAATCTTACCAAGTCATCTCTTAAGATTTCATTTGCTTGCTTTAATAAATATCCATTCGCGGTATCGACAACGTCTGTAGAAGTTAATCCATAATGAATCCATTTCTTTTCTTCGCCTAAAGTTTCACTTACTGCACGAGTAAAAGCTACAACATCATGACGAGTAACTTCTTCTATTTCATAAATTCTTTTTAAATCAAAACTAGCATTTTTCTTAATTTTTTCTAAATCACTTTCTGGTACAACGCCTAATTTAGAAAAAGCTTCACAAGCTAAAATCTCTACCTTTAAATAACTTTCAAATTTGTTTTGGTCGGTCCAAATCTTTGCCATTACAGGACGTGAATAACGATTAATCATTTGTTTTCTCCTTTTCAAGAACTTGATATCCTATATCATGACGATAGAATAAGTCATCACACTTTATCGAGTCAACATTCATATAAGCATTTTCTTTGGCTTCTTTAAAAGAGTCACCTTTACCAATGACGAACAATACTCTTCCTCCATTAGTAACGATTTTTCCTTCTTTTAAAGCGGTGCCCATATGGAAAGCATGAGTTAAATCTCCTCTAATAAGTGCTCCCTTTTTATATGAAGATGGATATCCTTTTGAAGCAAGAACTACACCAAGACACGCTCTTTCTTCAAATTCTAGTTTAACATCCTTTTGGTCAATTACGTTAATAAATACTTCTAATAAATCATTTTTTAATCGTGGAATAAATTCTATGTAAAAGTCAAGTTAAAGAAAAGTGGCTTTCATCCCATAGGCAAGCCTATGGGTTTTCGCCACGAATTTATAACTATAGGTGTTCCTTCTCTTTCTACATAGGCTAGTGCTTCTTCATAATCATCAAATGATTCATACTTTGCAGTAGGAATTAGATATTTTGTCATAATATCTTTTGCAAATTCTTTAGATCCTTCAATAAGTGCCGCATCTTTGGTAGGTCCAAATATCTTTAAACCTTTCTCTTTAAATAAGTCACATATCCCATTCATTAATGATGCCTCAGGACCAACTATAGTTAAATCGATATGATTATCAATAGCAAACTTTAATAAAGCCTCATTATCTAAAACATCAATAGGAACAAGAGTGGCTATATCATTCATGCCAGCATTTCCTGGTGCTACGAATAATTCTTTTAAAAGAGGAGATTGTTTGATTTTCCAGGCAAGAGCATGACATCTTCCTCCGCTTCCAACAATTAATACTTTCATATTAGTGTTTAAAATGTCTCATTCCTGTGAAGATCATAGATATGCCTAGTTCATCACATGCTTTAATTGAATCTTCATCTCTAATAGATCCACCTGGTTGAATGATACAAGAGACTCCGTATTCAGCGGCTAATTTAACACAATCATCAAATGGGAAGAAAGCATCTGAAGCTAAACAAATACCTTGTGTATAACCATGTTCTTTAGCCCATTTTAAAGCTATTTCGCAAGAACCTACACGATTCATTTGACCAGCACCTACGCCGATAGTCATTCCATCTTTACTTAATGTGATTGCATTAGACTTAACATGTTTACATACTTTCCAAGCAAACATCAAATCTTTAATTTCTTCTTCTGTTGGAGCTTTCTTAGTTACAACTTCCATCTTTTCAACATTTCCTAAATCTAAATCTTGAATTAGTAAACCGCCATTTACAGATACAAATGATTTTGTTTGTTTAGTAAGAGGAGAGAAATCCGCGCTCATAATACGAATGTTCTTCTTTTTGGATAAAATGAGGAAAGCTTCCTCTTCGTAAGAAGGAGCAATAACAATTTCCAAGAAAATTTGACTCATCTTTTGAGCCATTTCTTTGGTTACTTCTTTATTAACACAAACGATGCCTCCAAAAATAGATACTGGATCTGAAGCATAAGCTTTATCCCAAGCTTCATCAATATCTTTACCCACTCCTACTCCACATGGATTCATATGTTTTAAAGCCACGACACAAGGTTCTTCAAATTCTTTAACGATTTTAAGCGCGGCATTAGCATCTTGAATATTATTGTAAGATAATTCCTTGCCATGTAATTGCTTGGCACTTGCAATAGAGTAAGGCATATTTTCGCTCTTATAAAAAGCAGCACTTTGATGAGGGTTTTCCCCATATCTTAATTCTTGTTTTAAATCAAATGTCAACGTTAATTTTTCAGGATTTTTAACTCCAGCAGCAGTAGTGAAATAAGAAGCAATATATGTATCATAACTAGCAGTATGACGGAAAACTTTGGCAGCTAGAGCACGTCTAGTTTCAAAAGAGGTATCACCATTTTCTTTAATCTCAGACAATACTTGATCATAATCTTGACTATCGCATACTACAGTAACGAATTTATGATTTTTTGCAGCGCTTCTAAGCATAGAAGGTCCACCTATATCAATATTTTCTACCGCTTCTTCATAAGTACAATTTGCTTTAGAAATAGTTTCTTTAAATGGATAAAGATTTACTACGACCATATCGATATATTCAATATTATTTTCTTTAACTTCGTTAATATGTTCTTCATTATCTCTTAGAGCTAAAAGTCCTCCATGAACTTTTGGATGTAATGTTTTTACTCTTCCACCAAGAATTTCGGGAGCGCCTGTAAAAGAAGAAATGCCTGTTACTGGAATTCCTGCCCCTTCTAATGCTTTTTTAGTTCCACCAGTAGATATAACTTCATATCCTACTTCCACTAATCCTTTAACAAAAGGAACTAAGTTAGTTTTATCACTTACGCTTACTAATACTCTTTTCATCATTAATCCTCCAATAAATTTCTTAATACTTCTGGATACAAGCGATGTTCAATCGCATGGATTGAAGTTTCCACATCCTCAATGGTATCAAATAATCCTAGAGGTTTAACTTATTCTACGCTCTTTAAGCTCTCAATCATATCGATTTTTTTAAGACTAAAATGAGTGATAATATTCACAATAATGGTAAAGATAAATGCTAAGGAGGCGGAGATAAAATAGCTAGATAAATTGATATCTAATACAAAGCTTGCCATCTCTATTTCCACTGTTTTTAAAACAAATGCAGTTAAGAAATATCCTCCTAACAGACCAAAAGCAATACCAACAATTGTCAAAATAATATTTTCTTTTGTAATGTAACTATCGACTTCGTGATTATAGAATCCTAATAGTTTTAGTGTTGCAATTTCTCGTTTTCTTTCATGAATGTTAATGTTAGATAAATTATATAAAACAACAAATGAAAGTAAGGCTGCTAAAACTATCAAAATGTAAACAACATTATTTAAGGAACTAAGCATATCATCAACATTTTCCACCATATCATCGATGAATTGTACTGATAAAACATTTTCTTCTGCTAATAATGTTTTAGCTAAATCATCTTTTTCCTCACTAGATAAAGAATCACATTGAAGATATAAGCAATTAGGTTTATATGAAAAAGAAGCATTTTCAAATGTATCTCTATCCATAAATACATAATGATTAAAATACATTTCAACTATTCCAGAAACCTCAAAAGAAGCAGATTTATTAGAAGAATCTTTTAATTCGATGGTATCGCCTATAGATAAGTGCTTTAATTCTGCTAGTTTGTTTGTAATTACTACTTTCCCCGCTTCTAAAGTAACTTTCTTATTAGTCTTTTTCTCATGTAAACTTACAAAAGAATCTAAAGTCTCATTATTCTCTACAACCGTCCAATTTATATTGGTGTTAGATACAGTTCCATTAATTAATTGTACGCTTGTTTTTTGAGTAATTAACTTATTATCAAAAACATTTCCTTCTCCACTATCACTAACTTCTTTAACTAACACCATCGCATCAAAATCAAAAATATCTCCAAATTGTTTGCCCGCCAAACCAGACAATGAATCTTTTAAGCCAAAACCAGTCAACATCAAAGCAGTACATCCTACAATACCAAATATAGTAGCAAATACTCTCTTCTTGTAACGAGCAATATTTCTAATGGTTATCTTGTTAGAAAAATTAATCTTGTTCCAAATAAAAGATACTTTTTCTAAAAGAATTCTCTTTCCCTTTTTAGGGGCTTTTGGTCGCAATAATTCAGTAGGTTTTTCTTTTAAAACTCGATATGCAGTATATAAAGTTGCTCCTACTATACATAGACAAGAAATAACTAAAGGAATAACCACTACTACCCATTCTAATGATAATACCATCGTTGGCACCTCAAATAAGATAGTATATATTTCATAAATAATAGCGGGAATTATGTATGCACCCGCTAAACTGCCCACTATCCCTCCAAGAATCGACGCAACTAAAGCAAAGAAAATATATTTATTCATAATGTGTAAAGAAGAAAATCCTAATGATTTCAAGGTACCAATTTCACTTCGTTCATCCTCTACAAGTCGACTCATTGAAATCAAACTGATCAAAGTAGCAACAATAAAGAAGACGAGAGGAAATACTTGTCCTAAATTTTTAATACTTTGTGCATCATCTAAAAATTCTTTATATGTAGCATAATCACTTCTATCATTTATGTAGTATGTTGGACTCTTTATATTATCAATCTCTTCATATAGTCCATTAATTTGATTAGTGAAAGATTCATATGCAAGATTATACTCATTTAAAGAAGAAGTATATTGTTGTAAAAGAACGGCATATTCTTGGCTATTTTTATCCATCATTTCTAATTGAGTTTTCAAAGCATCAAGTTGATCTTTAAGGGTAGCAAAATAAGTTTCTTGGGTCGCTTTTTCTTCATCAACCTGATTTCTTAATGATGTTTTTATTTCCTCTTCTCTACTTTTTTCTCTTTCTTCCTTCACTTTTTCAATATTTGCATTTACTTTATCTACTAAAGAAGTATAGTCTTTCGTCGCGGTAACTTTCTCCTTAGCTCCTTCCACAGTAACGTATAGTGCAGTGTAATAGTTTTGATTAAAACTAGAAGGAAGAACAAATGAATAATAATTAATTACACCAATACCTAAAGAAGAATTTCCTCTTTTTTGTGATGTTTTTGCACTATTAATATATAAGGAACTTCTCACTGTTCCAACAACTGTAAAAGAAGAATAAAATAATTCACTAGAATTAATATGAAGAAGACATCCTAATTCTAAATCATTTTTCTTTAATAAATTTTCTTCTACAACGATCTCGTTTTCAGAACGTGGTAAACGTCCACTAATAACATCTAAAGTGTCAATCGTGGAACTATAAGAAGCTAAATTAATAACTGCCTCTTCTTCGGGCAAATTAATTAAAGCATCAACTGAATGTACTCCTTCTACTTCCTTTACACCTTCAATATTTTTTATATATTCCACATCATTAAGCGACATACCTTTATCGCTTTGTAATTTAATATCATAATGATTATAAATATCATAAAATTTATCAATAGATTTTTTGAAATCAGAATACGTGGAATTTATTCCCGTATACGTAAAGGTAGCTAGTATTGTTATCACTAACAAAGAAAAGAAACGTGCTTTATTCTTTTTAATAGTTCTAAGACTATTAGTAATCAATCTGTTCTTCATATTACCACTCGATATCGTCTATAGATGTAGGATTCTCATTAATAATGATATCTTCTACACTGCCATTTTTAAATTTAATCACTTTTTTTGCCATTGGAGCCAAAGCGCTGTTATGAGTAATAATGACAACTGTCATATTCTCATTTTTTGATGTTTCCTCTAATAATTTTAAAATTTGTTTACCAGTTTTATAATCTAAAGCACCTGTTGGTTCGTCACATAATAAAAGTTTAGGATTTTTAGCAAGAGCTCGCGCAATAGCAACACGTTGTTGTTCTCCTCCAGAAAGTTGAGAAGGAAAATTATGAATACGAGAACTTAGTCCAACTCTATTTAATATTTCTATTGGATCTAAATGGTCTTTACATAATTGAACTGCTAATTCAACATTTTCTAAAGCGGTTAGATTTTGTATCAAATTATAAAATTGAAAAACAAAGCCAATATCATGTCGACGATAAGAAATGATTTCTTTATTTTTTAATTTAGTAATATCGGTTCCATCAATCAAAACTTCTCCATTTGTAGCTTGATCCATTCCTCCTAAAATATTTAAACATGTTGTTTTTCCAGCGCCTGATGGTCCTAAAATTACCACTAGTTCACCTTTTTCAATAGTAAAAGAAGCATTGTTTAAAGCTTTAACCTCCACTTCTTTACTCCCGTATACTTTATTTACATTTCTCATTTCAATGTATGCCATAGATAATCACCTCTATAAAAATATAAATTTATCTCTAAATTTATATATAACTTACTCTTTTTGTGAATCAAACTCAATAAAATACAAAAATAAAAATTATTATATTCATATTTACAAAATTATGGCATAATAATGTCAGAGGTGATTTTATGCCAAACATTAAGCCAATTACAGAATTAAGAAATGCTACGAAGCTATCAAAGGAGATCAGTGAATCTAATGAACCTATTTTCATTACGAAAAATGGTAATTTAGATTTTATTATGTTAAATGAACAAACATATAAAGATTTGTTAAATCAAAAAGAAAATAATTCATCTGCTAATGAAAATCATGTAGTTTTGAGTCCTTTAGCTAAACCTAAAGAAAACAAAACATATAGTAATATTGATTGTTATACGAAAAATAGTAATGAAAACATGGGTTTTGTAAAGGTAGGATGTGCCACTTTTAAGGTCGATATTGGAAACGTTAGAACTAATGTTGAATTGATAAAAAAAGAAGTAGATAATGCTTTACAAAACGACGTTAATATCCTAGTTTTTCCAGAATTATGCTTAACAGGTTATACATGTAATGACATATTCTATTATCCACATCTATTAGATGAAGTAATTAATGCGCTAAAAGAATTAGAAACTTATTCGTCTAATAAAGATATTTTCTTTGTCGTAGGTGCTCCTATTGCCTATAATTCTTGCCTATACAACTGTGCAATTGCCATTCATAATGGTTCTATAAAAGGAATTGTTCCTAAAAAATATTTACCAAATTATGGGGAATTTTACGAAAAAAGACAGTTTGAAGAAGCCTTTGAAGATAATGTAATTATATCACTAAATAACAAAGAATATTTATTTGGAACCAAGCAATTATTTGTCAATAAATCATTCCCTGATTTAAAGATCTGTATTGAAATTTGTGAAGATGTTTGGGCACCAGAGACTCCTTCAACAAGAGCATGTTTAAATGGCGCTACTTTAGTATTAAATCTATCAGCTTCCAATGAAGTAGTAGGTAAATGTGATTATAGACGCGATTTAGTAAAAGCCACAAGTGGAAGACTTATATGTGGTTATGTATATTGTTCAGCTGGAGAAGGTGAATCCACCACCGATTTAATATTTTCAGGTCATAATTTAATCGCAGAAAATGGCTCATTATTAAAAGAATCATCTTTATTTGATTTAGGATTAATTACTAGTGAAATCGATATTGAGAATATTATCAATCAAAGAAGAAAGAATACTTCTTTTAAAAACATCAATAATGAATATCAATATGTATATTTTAATCAAAATATAAGATGTCCTAAACTAACTAGATATTACCCTTCTAATCCTTTTGTTCTTCCTGACTTTGAAAATGGTTTAGAAAGATATCGCCTCATTTTAAAAATGCAAGCCATGGGATTAAAGAAGCGTATGGAAATAACTAAATCTTCTATCGCTGTTGTAGGACTTTCTGGAGGTCTAGATTCCACTCTTGCTCTTCTAGTTACTAGTGAGACTTTCAAATTAATGAATAAAGATCCTAAAGATATTGTTTGCATTACTCTACCTTGTTTTGGTACTTCCTCAAGGACAAAAAGAAACGCGACTGATTTAGCTACAAGGCTTGGTTTTACCTTAAAAGAGATTAATATTTCAGAAGCAGTTAAAATTCATTTAAAAGACATTGGCCACGATGAAAATAATCTAAATACTGGATTTGAAAACGCTCAAGCGCGTGAAAGAACTCAAATATTGATGGATTACGCCAACGATCATAACGGGATTATGGTAGGTACTGGTGACCTAAGTGAATTATGTTTAGGTTGGACGACGTATAACGGTGATCATATGTCAATGTATGGCGTCAACGCTTCTATTCCTAAAACTTTAGTAAGAGAGCTAGTTAGAACTTATGCTTATGATAATGAAGTATGTGCTTCTATTCTTCTTGATATTATCGACACCCCAATATCGCCAGAATTATTACCTCCTAAGGATGATAAAATAACGCAAAAAACAGAAGATAGCGTTGGTCCATATGAACTAAACGACTTCTTCATTTATCATTTCTTACGTAGATCATTTAGTCCTAAAAAAATTCTCTTCCTTGCCGAATATGCTTATAAAGGCATATATGATAGAGAATTTATAAAAAAATGGCTTAAAAATTTCTATAGACGTTTTTATATGAATCAATTTAAACGTTCATGTATTCCAGATGGAGTAAAAGTAGGTACAGTTTCCATATCTCCTCGTGGTGATTGGAGAATGCCAAGTGATATGTCAAGTAAAGAAATATTAGAAGAAATTGATAATTTATAATAAGAAAATCCATAAAGTTATTCCCTCATAAAGCTTTATGGATTTTTTTATTTTTATTAAGTCCACTTAAAGTTATTCTGCTGGATCGTCAGAATATCTTTCGTTAGATTTAGCCTATAATAAATAAAATGTTATAATTACATTGTATCAACGCATTTTTT
>JALFBO010000186.1 GCA_022772105.1 Erysipelotrichaceae bacterium
ATTTTTGTAACACTCTAGCGTTATTTCGATTAGATGCAAGTATGGAAGGACAAGCAAAAGAAGAATAAAAGTTAAGTAGTTTTCCGATCTTTTTTACAAGTAAATAACGCGGATTATCAATCTCGGACAATAATTCCACTAAAGCCTTAGTAAAAATATTTTTTTCATAAATTGTTCCGTTTATTATAGTGCATGTAATTCTTTTTTGTTTATCATATGATCTTGTTTGTACTTTAGCCTCTTTTGTCTTAATAACCCCAACTTTTTTTAAAGAACGAAGTAGGATACGAGATAAATTTCTCACCGTATTTTCTGGAGTTATAAATTTTAAAATATATGAGAAAATACGGGCAAATCCATAAAAAGAAGTAATACAAGTTATCACATAAATAATAAAGGCAATGGAATGAGAAAACCAATGATAGTGAACATATAGTATTGTGATAGATACTAAAGTAAATATCATCATAACTAAAGAAAAGATATTAAAGACAACATCTGACAAAGGATGGACAAAATCTCTAATTTCACATTCTTCGACAATTTTCATCTTATCAACATCAACTAAGCACCTTTCCCATTGCTTTTTGATGTCTTCTCTTGAGGCACTTATTTTTAATGTTTCTTGATTTATTTTTTGAATCCCTTCAGCAGTAAAAGGCCCTTTAATAATATCGATTCTTTCAATACCATCTCTAATTTCATCAACAGAATAACTAGGGGCTAAAAAGCAATCAAAGCGAGATGCGATATTATCAAAATCTTCTGAGATTAAATTATTCTCTGGATCAAATATTTCTTTATATAAAGAAGAAATATTCTCTTCTTTAAATTCATAAATAGGTTCTAAGGTAGCTAAATGATAGATGGTAGAGCATTTATCTTTATGCTTACTATCTACTCGAATTGCTCTTCCTCGCATTTGATTAGAAAGCATAAAAGAGCCAACAAAAGACGCTAAAATTAATGTATTGATACATGGAGAATCCCATCCTTCACCAAGAAGCGCTTTAGTGCCTACTAATATTTGAATAATTCCTCTTTCAAATAAAGAAGTCATCAAAGATACTTTTTCTTTATTTTTTGAAGAAAAAGTGACTTCGATATATTTAGGATTAGCTTTGATGCTTCTAAAAGAAACATTTATATTTCTTTTTTTGGCTTCTTCTTCAATATAGTCACTTATTTTCTCTTCCACGACGATTAATGAACCTGAAAGTATCGCGATTGATTTATCTATATTTTTGCTTAATATATCAAATATACTAACCGTGGATATAGGAAGATTCTTATTCTCTTTTCCTAAATTTGATAAAGCTTCTTTCTTAATAAAATCTGTGAGGATAACTTCTCTTAAATCATCTTGTAGACTTTGAATTTCATGTTTTGTAATTTCTAAAATAGATTGCAGTTTACTACTTGAAGACATAAGGGCAGAAGAAACTTTATCAGAATAAGAAAAATTCACTTTTTTCTTTTCAATAAGATTTCTCTTCTTCAACTCATTATAAACGTCTTGAGCATTTTCAAAGAAGAAAGAAGGAGATGATATGATAAATTGAAAAGCCAATTTACACTCTTCAAATGATAAATGTAGCACCCGATCATTATAATTAATTAGCTTTACTAAATTATCATCAATTTTATATCCAAAATGATAACCAAGCGCTAAAACAGCTCCAATTTCTTTAAAGTGTTCTAATGTTGAAAATTCATCTTTTTTGTAGAAGGAATTAATCGTTTCCATTATTTGTTTAAAATAATCTTGATGACATATATAATCAATAGCACTTAATATTTTATATTTATTATCTTTTAATAGTTTTATTTCTTTTTCCGAAGGATAAGAGAAATAGATAAAATCCTGATGCGGACATAGATTATGTTGTGCAACTAGCTGTGGTATATAGATTTCATCATCTATCTCCCCGCATAAAGATATATATCTTTTCCATTCTCCAGGAGTAGAATCATAAGGTGGAGTTCCCGTTAAAGAAATAGTGGTTATTTCTTCGCCTAATAGATTTAAAAATTTTTCTAATGATTTTTGCCATTCCGAGCGAAGGTGATGCGCTTCATCCAAGCATATAGTTGTAATTCCGTTATCTTTAATAGTTTTAATAAGATCAAAAGAAGAATAATCATTGACTTCTTCCTTTTCATCATCCTCTTCATCGTTATCATCATTTTCTTCTTTTATTTGATTAATAGCGCAATATAATCCTTGATAAGTAATAGAATTAATTAAAGAAGGTTCTAAAAGAGACGATGAAAAATAAGAAGAAATATCTTCTCCTTCTTTCAAGAAATTTTCTTTAAATCTTATTCCCCATTGTTGTCTTATAGTAATGGAGGGAGATAAGATTAAACATGGCTTACCAATATGACGAATAATCTCAAGTCCAAGGATGGTCTTCCCACTTCCTGGTGCTGCGACAATATGAATTTTCTTGTCTTCGATATGCTTTAAAATATTATTTAGAACATCAAGTTGATAGTTTCTAAATTTTCCATTGAACTTTATATTTGAAAAATCTTTCATCTTCTAACTTCCTATAAGAAAATTATAAAATAAGTATAATAAGATAACAAACCATTTATATTAATTTCATCATTTTTTGATACGATTTATTTCTTAAGAAATAATATAGACAAAAATGAATGATCCAAGCAAGCGTCCAAGAAATGATATAACTCACATATAAAACTTCAATAGTTTTGTGTTTAGCAAAATAAGTATAGATCCATAATATTCTAAATCCACATATAAAAGTGATAGAAATAATAGTAGGAATTAAAGGATGTTTTAAAGAGCGAAGCTCAGCACAACTTACTTCATTTAAACCACACAAGAAATATAGTGGTAATACGGTAAACATTACTTGTTGACCTGCTTGTAAAGATTCCTCACTATTTGTATATAGTCCTAAGAAGAAATTAGAATTAAGGATGATAATCGAAGCCATAAAAAGCCCAACGTAAACGACGAAAAAATTACATATCCAAAATATTTTTTTCATCTTTTTAATATCTTTTTCTCCATATCCTTGACCAGTAAAAACAATGCAAGCAGTATAGAAAGAATTCATAGTTTGATAGACAAAATTATCAATTGAAAATGCCGCGGTTTTTCCAGCAATCACATATTTTCCAAATCCATTTATTGCCACTTGAATAATGACATTGCTTAAGGAGAAAACAGAAGATTGAATACCAGCAGGAATTCCATTAACTATCAACTCTTTAGTTACTTCTTTTGATAATCTTAGTTTGGAAAAAGAAAAATGAACATAAGGATTTTTAATTTTATATAAAAAGAAGACAATAGCAAATGAAGATAAGTATTGAGAAACGATGGTAGCTAAAGCCACGCCGGCAACATTCATTTTAAAACAAATAACAAAAAGCAGATTTAATAATACATTTATTAATCCTGATAAAGCTAGTATATATAAAGGAGTTTTTGTATCACCTATAGCACGTAGATTACCTTGAGCAAAGTTATACAAAATATTTGCTGGTGCTCCAATTAAATAGATACGTAAATATAAAGTAGCATATGGCAAAACTTCTTCATCACAACTTGTTAATATCAATAATTGTTTAGCTAATATAAATCCGCTTATTCCAAGTATCACACCACAAATTAAAGATAGGAGCAATGAGGAATGAAGAGTCAACTGAGCCTTTTCTTCGTTTTTAGCGCCATAACAATTGGACATAACGATATTTGCGCCAATTGATAGACCAAAAAACAAGTTAAAGATCAAACTAATCAACGATGAAGTAGCTCCTACACCCGCAAGAGATAGATCTGAATATTCTCCAGAAAATTGTCCAACAACAATTAAATCCGCGGCATTATAAAATAATTGTAAAAATCCACTTAACATTAAAGGGATTGAAAATAGCAAAATA
>JALFBO010000189.1 GCA_022772105.1 Erysipelotrichaceae bacterium
AAATCTACAAGCATTATACATCCAGGCACCAATCTTGCCTGCAGCCATACTTTGAGCAATAAAAGCACTTCCCCAAATAATGGCACAAATAAATAAGATAATTAATCCTAATACTTCATTCTTTTTCATCATTAAACTCCAATTAATGGTTTTTAACAATGATTTTATCGATCCATTTTTTACTATTCCATCTCATCATCATTAAAACACCACGTGCGAATTCATCAAGTGCAAGTCCAATCCATGTGCCAATTATTAGTAAACCTAAAAGATTTCCAAATAAATATGTTCCTCCTACTGCGCAAATCAAAGTAAAGATGATAGAAATGACAACTGTAAATACAGCATCACCTGCAGTTTTTAAAGCTTGACCAATAAGTAAATTAGTTGCTCTTCCAATCTCTAATACAATATCAATTGCAAATATGATAGGAACGATGCGCAAAATGTTGACATCTTTGGTGAAGATACTCATTAGTGGTCTTCCAAGAATAGTGACTATTAATGCAGATACTGAACCACACAATATTGCAATTATACAATGTTTTTTTGTGATTTTAAAGCATTCATCATATTTTCCTTCACCAATTTTCCACCCTACAATAATGGAGTTACTAACTGCCATAGCAAGAGAAGCAATATAACAGAAATTGGTAATTTGGCCACAATAAGATTTTATCGTAGCATTTAAGCCATCAGGATCCATCATATTAACAAAAGTCATAACAAGCGACATTGAAATATTATACATAATAGTTTCTAAAGCAGCAGGTAAGCCAATACGAATGATTTGTTTAAAAATCGTAAATGAGCTTAATTCTAGTTTTCTTTCATCCTTTTTAATTAATGTATTTACTAAAATAAGAAGACAAATAAACATGACAACACGAGATATAATCGTAGCTAATGCTACACCAAATACCCCCATTGAACAAGCATAGATAAAGATAGCATTAAATACTATATTAATCACGTTGCCCACTAAAGTGACTACTAAAGGCGATGTAGTACACCCAAACGCTCTTAAATAAGTAGTTAATAAAGGAGTTATAGCCATAATTAAAGAAGTACCACCGATAAGACGAGTATAAATAATGGCATCCTCTTTTAATCCTGGAGCAATTTTCATCATGGTTAGAATTTGTGGTGTAAAAAAGATAAATAGACATGAAATAATTATTCCAAGAACTAGATTAATGCTTAAGCCTATACTCAGCGCTTTTTGAGCAATATGCTCTTTTTTAGCGCCTATATATTGCGTCATAACCGCCATCATACCAGAACTAATAATATTAAACGAAATGACAAAAATAGAAATAAACGAATTCGCAGTTCCTACCGCTCCAACTTGTTTATCTCCGATAGCACTTAGCATAAATGTATCAACAAATCCTATTAATACAGAAAAAACCAATTCAATAAAAATAGGAATAAATAATTGAAAGAAAGTTTTTTGTTTTTTCATACGTTATCACCTTTACATGTTTATTTTAATTCATAAATAAGTGTAATAATATTAATTTTATATAATAAAACATTAATATTTTGTGCAAAAAAAACACCTAAGGTGTTTCTTTTATTATTTATTATTAATAATAGGTTTTTCTTCAACTTCAGCTTCTTCAATTCCTAGTTCTCCTTTATAAGTTAATTTTAGTAATAAAGGGGTTATAAAAGAAGTTAGAACAATTAAAAGTAAGATAAAAGGCATAATCGAAGAAGAAATGATAGAAGCATCCACACCCTTTTGAGCACAGATTAAACATACTTCAGCACGAGCCATCATACCAAATCCAATTCGAGCGGATTCTTTGAAAGAAAATTTACATATCTTTCCTCCAATTCCACATCCAATTACTTTACCAGCAATTCCTGCAAGAACAAATAAAAGACCAAATCCAACAAATGAAATATCAATATTTCCAAATTCCAAAGTCATACCGATATTTGCAAAGAATACTGGAGTAAAGATTAAATAAGAAACAATTTCACTTCTTCGATCGATATATGATTTTTGCTTAGAAGAAGCAAGAATCAAACCGGCAAAAAATGCACCAGTAATATCCGCTACACCAAAGAATCT
>JALFBO010000148.1 GCA_022772105.1 Erysipelotrichaceae bacterium
ATCATTATCTTGAGTTTTTTTCTCTTCAGTTAAAACTTTGATTCTTTCATCAATAAAAGATTCCCAAGAACCATATTTTGCATCTAACTCGTTCGCGGAAGGATATTTTTCAATAATCATTTGTTTCTTAACTCCTTTAACAGAATAAGAATGTTTAATGTAGATAGTTTTATCTGTTTTATCCTTGTTATCAAATGCGACTTTAAACATAAAGATACCTCCGTATATAAGAATTATATCATAAATGTATACCTTTGTCTACATTTTTTTGCATAATTGTCTACTTATGTGTACTTTTAATTGCTAAGGGTATTGACATAATAAAAAATAGTCCATAAATGGAACTATATACTTTGTATATAAATTATTAAAAAAATTTTTTTGTTTTAGCAAAAAGTGTTATCAAACTTCCAAACTTGGGCAACCTTGGCAAGGTTGTGTTCTACCACTGAACTACGCTCGCATATCGCCTTACGCAAGAATTATTATAGAGATAGAGATAATATAAATCAAGAACTTTTTTTATTTTTTTGCAATTTTTTGCATTTTGATTTTTCTCTTCCCTCTTATGAACGTATTAAATATTATAATAAATATATTTTTGGCCATAATAGGAATATTAATAAACGCAATGTTTCTTAATATTTGAATATTATTTTCACATAATTTATAATGTATCCATGAGGTGATTTGATATGTTAAAATTTAATTTTTTATCTTTTCTAACTCTTATCCGCCCTTCTTCACCATATCAATTTGTATTTATTGTAGTCTTTACATTATTACTAATTGCTCTTCTTGTTTTGGGAATTTTTTTAATTATTTATTTTGTCCAAATTAAAAACTATCGCAAGAGCTTAGTTTCTGGTAAAAACAATGTAAGAATTTATTCTATTCATTACAATGAGAATAAAGTTCTTGTTTTTGATAAACATAATCTAAAAAACCATCGTAGTCACGATTTATCATGGTTATATGAAAGTGTTTCTCAATCAGATCAACTTAGATTAAAGGTTTGGCTAAGTGAATTAAAACGAGTCGATCATAAAGTTCCTCATCACATTGAGATTCACGTATATATTAAAGGAATAAGACAAAATATCTTCTCAGTACTGGAAGTTAGTTCCATAAATTATGAAAAAGGAATCATCCACTTGATATCGCATCTATTCCCAAATATTAATAAAATTAAAAAAGATAAAAATACTCAAATCTATATCAAAGAAGAAGCTGCGATGCCAAAAATTATTGAAGATAATCATACCAATAGCGTAGCCCTCTACAATATACGTCTTTTCTCTACATATGAATTTGATTCAGATCAAGTATTTAGACCAGATCATATTATCATGACTCAAATCATGAACCGTCTTGCTAAATTTGCTACTAATTCCCGCTACTTATCTTTACTAAAAACTAACGAAATTTGTATATGCGATTTTTCTATTCAAAATACTAATGGAGCCATCGCTTTAGGACACAATTTTTCAAAAGAAGTATCACGTATTTTATTCTTAAATGGTTTACAAAAAAAGTTTAGTTTTAAAATAGGTGTTGTCTTTGATAAGAATCATTCTAAAACTTTCCTCGAATTATCAAAAACAGCGAAAGAAATGTCAATCTTCGCGGAAGATAATAATATTCAATCTACTGTTATTCTCTTTGATAAATTCTTAAATTATCGTCAACTATCACAAAACACCATTGTCGACAATATTAAAAATGTTATCACTAAAGATGAGATAGCGTATAAATACACCTCTATTATCGATGGACGTAAAGGCGGTTTAGTACTTGGTTACTATGTTGAACTAATTCCAAAGCGTTCCCTTCTTTCTTCCTTCCAAGAAGTGCAAGAATACGCCTATAAAAATGATATGGGTGATAAATTAATGAAATTAATTTTAAATAACATCAAAGAAGCTAAGTCAAAGTTACCTGGCACTGATGTTATTGAAGATGATTCATTGATATTTATTGATATTCAAGTTCCTTATGTTCCTCTTATACTTTCTCTATTAAAAGAGGAAGAACTTGCTTCTTTAGCTAAAAACATCGTCTTAGTATTTGAAGATAATGATGTGCAATCTTTCTCTCAAGAAAGTGATGTTACTAGCGTCCTTTCTTCTTTAAAAGAAGCTAATATTCTCTTTGCGTTGTTACCAACAAAACTATCTTTAGATTTATCTAGTGAACTTACTAAATTATTTGATTATTTCATCATAGATGAAAATATATTCCAAGATTTATTGTCCAATTCTAAGCATCAAATCTTATTCCAAGATTTAATCCAAAAACTTTCTTCTTATAATAAAGAATTAATTGGAGTAAATATCGCTTCATGGCAATCATTTGAATATTACATTAGACAACATATCACGTGCTACTCCACTGATATTCTTGGTTATAGTTTTGATACTTTACCTGTGATAGATGAAAAGAAACTAAATAAATCGATCGATATATTTAATGCTAAGTCTTCTAGACTTTAAAAAAAGCAACCGTTCTCGAACGCGATTGCTTTTCTTTTTATCTTTATTTTTCAATTACTACTTCTAATGAATTGGCCACATCGATCATCTCCGCCATAGTGAGTGAAGAAGAATAAATCGAATAGGACACGCCATTATATAGATAAGATAAAGCTTTCGAAAAATAAAATCCGAGCCCTAAAGTAAGATCGACAATTTGACCGTTTACTTCTTTATATTCAATAGTAGGAGAAGGAGTAACAATATGTTGGACAATAGTAAATTCTTTAGGTCCTTGATAGGTTAAGATGAAGACATTCACATCATCTATTTTTCCACTAGTTTGTTCCTTTAACTCACTTGTTAAAGACAAAGAAACAGGAAGCAGAGGCAAATCTTCTTCACTTGCCATTTTGGAAGAAGAAATAACATTTTCTTGCGATGCTTTCATATTAGTTTCTACTTCAAAGAAATCAGCGTTATATGTTGTTTCTAATTCAAATTTGGTAAATGTAACTTCACATACAAGAGTATTATTCACATCATAGATATTGGTGAAGACTGGTTTTAAATCCTTGCTTAATTTAACTTCTTCTTTAATCCAGGAAGGCTGAGAAGAGACTTTGGGAACAAACGTGATTAAATACCCATCATTCAATTTTTCGCACGTATAATCCCCTTTTATCGCATTTATAATGGAATGATATAAATAGGGCTTCGTTTCATTTAAAGGATATTCACCTTTAAAAGAATAAACCTGATTAACTAAAGGAGTTAAGACAAATACTCCCTTAGCATTTTTTAACATGATTTGTTCTTGATTAACATTTTCATCAAGAAGTGATATACGAAATTGATCAGTTGTTCCTTTTTGGTAATCAACAGTCACATAAAAAACTCTTTTGTCATCATTTACGTATAGTTTCATAGTCGCTTCACTATGATATGAAGTCACATTTTCCCCTAATTTTGCGATATCTTTTTTAATATCCCCTTTAGAGAAAAATAACTTAAAAGATGCTAAAGCAACAATAGCCACTACTAGTACTATAGCCAAAATTTTCTTAATCATGAAATCCACCTCAAAATATTTTATGAACAAGTTTTTTAAAATATGCGCATAAATTTTAAATTAATGAACATAATATTTTAATGAGGAATATTAATATGAAATATATACAAAAAATATGTCTAGTATTGACTTTAATTGGAGCTTTTAACTGGGGACTTATTGGTTTATTTGATTTTAATCTAGTCACTTGGATAACTAGGGGGTTAAATGTATTTTCCCGCATCATCTACGTTTTAATTGCTATATGTGCTGTTATTAATTCTTTATTATTATTCACGCCCTTATCAACAAAAAAAGAAGTATACTAGATACTCTCTTTAATCATATTTACTAAGATGGCAACTTGTTCTTCATTAAGTTCGCCGTCTTTTTCATTATCAAAGATGATATCGCATACTTCTTTATTCGGTTCGACATAGATTTGATGCATCGGTTCTACCGTGTCATAAAACTGCTTAATGGTTTGTTTAATAACTCTTCCCCGTTCTTTTAAATCTCGTTTTGCTCTTCTTTTTACTCTTTTAAATGAAGAAACATCCATAAATATCCGTTTGTTCATTAACGATATCGCGTCATTTAGTTGATAGATTAAAATTCCATCTAGAAGAATAATTTTACTAGGTTTAATCTTAACAAATTCGCCCTTCTTAGTAGAATGAGTTACAAAATCATAAATAGGTCTATCAATTGCTTCATTATTCTTTAGTTTTCTTAAATGACTACAAAATAAATCTCCATCATAGGCAGAAGGAATATCAAAATTTACTTTTTTTCTTTCTTCTTCACTTAGATATGAAACGTCTTTACAATAATGATCTAATTGAAGAATAGTAATATCATCTTGAAAAATCTCTTTAAGCTTTAAACAAAGCGTGGTTTTCCCGCTTCCCGATCCTCCGCCTATTCCAATGATATAACTCATATCAATTATCCTTTACAAAATTATCATAAATGTTATGCACTAAAGAATTTAATTGAATCGGATCAATCTGGGCAATTTGTTCCTTTTCCTTTTTGATAATTATATTTTTTAGTTCACTTTGACGACAGATAAATTCAGATTTTGGAGTACCTTGAATCTTATCTAGGAAACAAGAATCAGGAACGACGATAATTCCTACGAATAAATCTTCTGGCGCACCTGTTTCACTTATTAAATATCTAACGCGGGTATGGTGTAAATTTAAAGGATTTTTCACATGTTCAAAATGGATGAACTTATCATATTTAAACCATGATTGATCAAGATATTTACCAGATAGAGGGCCATCGTAATAAGCGTCCCCAATACAATAAATAAACTTGTCAGAAAATATGATATGATCGATATGAACAACTTTTCCTCCTTCAATAGGTATATGAATTTTATTTAACAAATAAAAATCACTATCACGGGAAATAGAGTAAACAAGATGATTCATCGATTTTTTATAATGTTTTTTTTCAAAAACAATTTTTAGTTTAGGCCATGCAAGTAAAAGTATGGATCCTATAACTAATAGGCTTATGAAAATGATCGCTCCAACAATCATATGTTCCTCCTTTCCCACTTAATTATGCGATTTCTAGTGCAATTTCCATCATTTCTTTAAATGCTGTTTGTCTTTCTTCAGCGCTTGTAATCTCATCTGATACAAAACTATCAGAAATAGTTAAGATACATAGAGCCTTCTTACCTAAGCGTGCTGCATTACAATACAAAGCATACGATTCCATCTCAACAGCAAGAACGTTCATTCTTTCCCATTTTTTCCAAACTGGTTCACTACCTACATTATCATCATAGAATGGATCAGATGATAAGATATTACCAACGTGGACATTAATTCCTTTTTCTTTTGCAACGTCGTAAGCACTCTTTAGCATATCAAAGTCAGCGATTGCTGAAAATACTCCAGGAAGTCCATATTGATGAGCCCAGTTAGAGTTTGTACAAGCTCCTTGGGCTAAAACAACATCGTATACTTTAACGTCTTTTTTATATGATCCTGCTGATCCAATACGAATAATCTTTTCTACTCCATATTCAGTATATAATTCATGAGAATAAATGCCAATTGATGGCATACCCATTCCAGAACCCATAACTGATACTTTTTTTCCTTTGTAATAACCAGTATATCCAAACATATTTCTAACGCTATTTACTTGAACTACATCGCTTAGGAATGTTTCTGCGATAAATTTAGCTCTTAATGGATCACCAGGCATTAATACAGTTGGTGCAAAATCTCCCTTTTTTGCATTGTTGTGTGGTGTTGACATTAGTTTTCCTCCTATACAACATCGACGACCATAGTCGATGCTAAAACATCATAGAAAGTAAGATGGTTTTCACTATTTACTAGAACAAAACCGTCTGCAATTACTGAAGTGCCAAGGCAAATAAAGTCCACTAAAATCTTTCCAATAATTTCTCTTACAAATAATGTGCCTAAGCTAACATTGGAACCATCGATTTTAACAATTTTAATTCTAAAAAATTTCTTTCCTATGGTTTGTCCCTTGAATAAATATGGGATAATCACACAATAAAAGATAATAAAAATTAGAACTATTCCCCCTGAAACTATAGAGTTTATAAATAGGTTGATAACATCAATTGATGTTGTACTATTTAACGTTTTAATTAGTAGGACAAGTGGTCTAGCTAATATTAATATTGAAATTGAATAGACAATCGCACAATCAAATAAGTAAGCAGCAATACGATGTCTAGCTCTGGCGATTTGCATTCTTCTTTCTCCTCATACTTTCATAATATTAGTTTAGCACAATTTATTGTTTTTAGATACTTTTTTCTTTTTTTACTAAAAAAAGAACAAAAAGCTATGTTACAAGCTCATTTTGTTCTTTAATCCAAGGTACTTAGAAGAAAACAAAAAATCATCTTCATAAGTTGTTTTTAATTGCCTTTCACTATCGTTTCTTCTTTTTCCATAATCAATTATTTTTTGAAGAACTTCACCTAAAGAAAGAGGATTATTTTCAAAAAGATAATACGCTAAACTTCCAGGGATACTATTCACTTCATTTAGATATATTTTAGAACTAGTCCCTTCAAGAATAAAAACGCATCAAACTACTCCACAAAGACCTAAATCGGTTTATATCTTTTTACAATATCCTTTTATTTTGACAGCTATTTTCTCATCACTTAAAGGCGTGATTTTTCGTTTTATATCACTTGAAGAATAATCGTATTTATCTAAAAAAGAAAGGGGTGAAGAAGAGGTATTAACAATCTCAAAAGAAGAATAAGTTATCTCATCTTGATATCCTAGTAAAGCGATATTAACTTCAATTTTATTAGAAAGATACTTTTCAATTATCACTTCATTTTCATAGATAAATGCTTTATTTAGATACCTTTCAACTTCTTCCATGTTATTAACTTTATACACCCCGATAGAAGAGCCTAAGCGACATCCTTTAATAATCAGAGGAAATCCCATTTCATCAAGTATGTTTTTGATATTATCTAAGGAATTATTTAGTTCATATTTATGGACTAAAATATGAGGTAATGTAGGAATCCTATTCGCTTTTAGATAGGATTTAAATAGATGTTTATTTTGCATTAAGAAAGAAGCTTCTTCATTATGTCCATAGACATCGATCCCTTGTGAAGAAAAGAAAGAAGATATCTTTCCATCTTCAATATTTTTTCCGTGCCCCACAATAAGGACATCATCAAAATAATAATTCTTCGTTAAGGTCTGGAAATAATGCTTATCCTTTTTTATAACTAATTTAGCTTTTTTAAAATTATTTTTTTCTTCATAATTCTCTAATTTTGATAAAGCTTCTCCAACAAAAAAATTATTATT
>JALFBO010000038.1 GCA_022772105.1 Erysipelotrichaceae bacterium
CATTAACTATCGGATTAAAATGGATTGATGAAATAAATGTATTTGTTCTTATGTTTGTTATTTTAAGTGCAATTACATATATTATAAACGCTACTTATTGTTTAATTAGAAAGAAAAAGAACTCTTAATTTTATAAGTCATGTAACTTATATAAGCAACGAACTTATGGAGGAAACTTATGGTTAATACATTAGAAGAAAAAATTGAATTGATAAATAAAGAATTAGAAAAAAATGAATCAAATAATCCTCTTGAAATAGTGCAAAGTATTATGGATCGTAATTTTATTAATATCCATGGTCCAGAGCATCATTATTTGGATGGTGCTTCTTTTCTTGTAGCATATAAAAATGCAGGTGGAAATATTGATTTAGAAAAGGCACTAGAAGAATTACAAATACGCACAAAAAAAATGCCTGGAGCAATGTGTGGATTATGGGGAGTCTGTGGTTCTGTTGCCGCTATTGGAGCTTGCTTATCAATAATTAATGGAACAGGTCCGTTATCTGATAATAAATTTTATAAAGATAATATGGAATATACATCAAGTGTCATATCGAAAATGAGTGAAATAGGAGGACCACGTTGTTGTAAACGTAATGCATTTATTTCTTTATTATCAGGAGCGGAATTTGTAAAAAGAAAATATGGCATTATTATGGACATACCTAGTGACAATAAATGTAAGTATTCATTTAAAAATGAACAATGTATAAAAGAAAGATGCCCTTTTTATAAGGAGAAAAAAGAAAATGATTAAATATCATAGAATGAATAATACCAACATATTTGATGTTGTTAATGAATATGTAAATTATTATAACAATTATGAAAATGGCTGTTGGACTAAAGAGAAAGCCTATAAAAGAATTCATCAAATAATGAATATGGATGATTCATTATGCTATTTACAATATGATGATGATAAACTTGTTGGATTTGTTATGTCCTATTATAAAGAATTTGATGATTTAAAAGCATTATATATTGAAGAAATTGTTGTCTTTAAGGAATACCAAAATAAAGGTTATGGCAAACAGATGATGAATCATATTGAAAAAGAAGCAATTAATAGCGGTGTAGAGCATATTGAACTTCTAAGCGTTAATGATGAACACCATAAACATTTTTACGAAAGTTTAGACTATTATAGCGCAGCTAACTTATTGCTTATGGGAAAACATTTTAAATAAAAAAAGTTGTCGATTCTGACAACTTTTTAACTATATTTTATTTGAATGAATCTTCGGCTCCAAATTCAAAACTACCAGATTCAGCAGCATTTCCATAAAATTTATTATTTAACATATCATAGAAACCATATTTTCCTCCTACAGCTGTGGAGCAAGGGTATAAATCTCTAATCAATACTCCATTATCATATACACGGCAATAATGAATTTGTCCTGTTGCCGTTCTTTTATCCGCGCCAAGGATAGAACCTGTATTACCGTTATTCATAGTGAATAGATACAAATTGTTAGTGGTTTGGAATGTTCTTTCATCTTCAAACCTCATCGCAGTTGAAAGATCATTATTTATATAAATTGAATTCTTATCGGTAGTAACTTTAACTGTAGGTTCGTTTTCTCGATCATATTCTAAATTTGTATATTCAAGTAATTGCAAATAACTTCCATATTTATATTTAAGATGATTAGATTTATCTTCAGCATCTAAGAATAATCCGTATACGGTGTCACTATTGTAAGCTTCTCTTGCTCCATATAGCCAGCTGGCTTTAGTAAAATCTTTTGGGTCTGTTGAATGTTTGATTGAGAATTCAATATCAACTCGAGTATCTTGATTTGGTTTAAAACCTAAATCGATATAGGCTCCATCAGCAGCAGCGATAAATGTAACTTTATTATAGTCATATAATTCTTTGGTACATGAATCTGGATCAAGACGAGGAATATAAACATATTTTCCTTTATGACCATCTTTAATTTCTGTACTAGATTCAAAATTCATTCCCGTATTATATCCGTTATCTAATCCATCTGTATCTGTCATTTCA
>JALFBO010000131.1 GCA_022772105.1 Erysipelotrichaceae bacterium
CCATATGACTATGAATTAACTACTCGTCTAATAAATATAGCAAAAGATGCCAACTTAGATTATACAATCGATATCTTCCCTTTCTATGGTTCCGATGTTGGCGCGGCTCGCTCAGCGGGAAACGATTTTAAAGGAGCGTTAATTGGAACAGGCGTATCGGCATCTCATGGCATGGAAAGAACCCATATAAAAGGTATTGAAAATACTTTAAAACTAATATATTTATATCTAACCAAGTAAAAAAGAAACTAGATTCATGAAAATGAACTTAGTTTCTTTTTCTTATTTCTTTTTATACCAAATAACTGTAAATTCTTCGTGTTCCTCTTCTTTATATGCTTCAAATTGATCTTCATATTCTGGGAAGAAAACATCACCTTCATAATCACCTTTAACGATAGAAATAATAAGTTCTTGGCAATATGGAAGTAGTTGCTTATAAATAGAGGCACCTCCACATACATAGACTACTTCTTCACTATCTTTGTAGCGGTTGATGATTTCATTTAAATCAGTAACCACTTCACATCCTTGTGCATCAAAATCCTTATCGTAGCAAACTACAACAGTCTTACGATTTGGTAAAGGTTTTCCTATGGAAGTAAAAGTGGTGCTTCCCATAACTAATGTATGATTTAAAGTAGTTCTTTTAAAATGAAGAAATTCATCTTTAATGTGCCAAGGGATATAAAGTCCATTGCCTATTACCCTATTTTTTCCTTGTGCATTAATTGCCACTAACATATTAAACACTTACCTTTCCTTTGATTGTTGGATAAGGATCGTATCCAACAATTTCAAAATCTTCATAACGGAAATCAACTACAGATTCTACTTTACGCTTAATCACTAGTTTTGGAAGAGGTCGAGGTGTACGTTGTAATTGAGTATTAATTTGTTCAATATGGTCTTTATAAATATGAACATCACCAAACGTATGAACAAAATCACCAGGTTCATATCCACATGTGTGACATAACATTAATAAAAGTGTTGCATAAGAAGCTATATTAAAAGGAACACCTAAAAATAAATCAGCGCTTCTTTGATAAAGTTGGCAAGATAGTTTCTTTCCATCTCCGGAAACATAGAATTGAACAAAGGCATGGCAAGGAGGCAATGCCATTTGATCAATTTGAGCGGGATTCCAAGCACAAATTATATGTCGACGAGAAAATGGGTTTTCTTTTAGGCCTTTTTCTAATTCTAAAAGTTGATCTTTTCCAAAGAAATCACGCCATTGATGACCATAAACAGGTCCTAAATCACCATATTTTAAGGCGAATTCTTCATCATTTTTGATTTTCTCAACGAACTCTTCAATTGTTTCTCCTTGGAAATCTTTGCTTTTCGAATATTTATCATAAGGCCATTCATTCCAAATTCTAATGTTTTGCTCAACAAGTGGTTTAATATTAGTTGAACCAGAAATAATCCATAATAATTCACCTAATACTGCTTTATAGTATACTTTTTTCGTGGTCAATAAAGGAAATCCATCATCTAAGTGGCATCTTAATTGATATCCAAAATAAGAGATAGTTCCAGTACCAGTTCTATCCTCTTTATACATACCATTATCTAAAACGAAACGGCATAAATCTAAATAACTTTTCATTTTTTATCACCTTGGTAAATTGTAACATATTGTTATTTTAAGTAACAATACATTATTCTAAATATAATTTTTTTAGTTTTTCTCTATCCACATGTAAAACATTTTCTAAATAAGAATCCACTGATCCATAATTATCTCTAATTGCCTTTAAAGCGGACTCTATGTATTCTCTTTTTGCGGAAAAAACATCATACAAAGAAGGTAACATACTTTCATCAGTACCTTTTTGTTTTAAAAAATATGGAGTTAATTCTCTAATTTTTTGTTTCATAGCAATATTGGTAAATAGATAATCATCCATAAGATCCGCTTTTACAACTCCTAAAGCATAACATAATAAATAGGCTGCTATACCAGTACGATCTTTGCCTTGGGAGCAATTAAATAAGACAACTTTATTTTCTTGTTCTAATAAAGAAAAGAAATCTTGATAACATTTAATACCTACTTCACTTGTAACAATTTGGGCATAAAGATTAGTCATATAAACAAAGCCATTTCTCTCTTTACCCATAAATGAAAGCAAATTTGAATCCTCATTACTTCCTTTTTCTTGAGAAGAGCCATCACAAGCTAATGTTGGAAAATTATGATAAGTCACGCCTTCTAAAATAACATTTCCTTTATGAATAAATTCTTTTTCAGAACGAAAATCAACAATATCAGTAATTTTTAAATTTTTGAGTAACTCAATATCATGTTCATTTACTCGATGTAGATGGCCACTTCTAAATAATCTTTTATTTTTTATTTTCTTTCCTTCTAAAGTTTTTAGCCCACCTAAATCACGACAATTCTTTTGGTAACTTAATTCAATAATCATTTTCTTCCTCTTTTTTCATTTTTTCTTAAATATTTGCACATTTTTGATAATAACTCTTTATTATCGATAGGTTTAGTAATGTGTTCGTTCATACCTGCTTCTTTAGTTGTTTCTACATCTTCGGCAAATGCGTTCGCGGTCATAGCAAATATCGGTACGTTTTTTGCATCTTTTCTATTTAATTTTCTAATGCGTTTTGTTGCTTCACATCCGTCCAATACGGGCATCATCACATCCATCAATATGATATCAAAATAATTGACCTTTGATTCTTCAAATGCTTTTATAGCTTCTTCTCCATTCATCGCTTTTGTCACATTAATGCCGTTTTCTTCCAGGATATAAGATGCGATTTCCATATTTAAATCATTATCTTCTACTAGTAAAACATTAATATTCCTTAATAAAGATACATCAATTTCATTATTTTTTGTTTCAACTTCGTTTTTATTAAAATCAATTTCAAAAGGTAATGTAATTTCAAATGTTGTTCCTTGATTCTTTTTAGAAGAAACTTTGATAGTTCCTCCTATAATATCAACAATTCGTTTAACAATAGATAGACCTAAGCCTGAACCACCATATTCACTTCTTTTTCCCTCATTTTCTTGACTAAATGGAGTAAAAAGTTTTTTTTGGAATTCTTCACTCATACCAATTCCAGTATCACTAATAGTATATTTATAAGTAACAATATTCTTTTCAACACCTAATTTATCAATCTTAAAGAAAATTTTTCCATTTTTCACATTATATTTATAAGCATTGGATAAAACATTTAATAACACTTGCCTAAAATGAAGTGATGATCCATAAACATTATTAATGTCATTATCATTAAACTCTGTTTCTAGAGTGATTCCTTTTTCTATTAATTGAGGAGAAATTATTTCTATGCAACCACTTACTACTTCTTGTAAATTCATTGGTTTATGAGGAATTTTTATTTCTCCACTTTCCAATTTATTCATATCTAATACGTCATTAATTAATGAAAGTAAGAAAGAGGAAGCATTTTTAATCTTGTTTAGACATTCTTCAACCTTCTCTTCATCAGAAGTATTTTTTAAAGCGATATCTAACATTCCCATAATACCATTAATTGGTGTTCTAATATCATGAGACATTCTGCTTAAAAAACCAGTTTTTGCATTATTAGCTCTCTTTGCTTCTTCCATAGCATCTAATAATTGTTTTTCTCTTTCAAGATCTTTATTTTTTTCTTCATCAATCTCTTGTACAGTTAGCATAACATGTCTAACTTGTTTTTCATCATCAATATCAGATTTGATCATTGTTATTCTAATCCAACCTAAGGTGATTGATTCTACTTCCATCATTATTCTTGATTTTGAAAATAATGCTTTTTTAACATTTTCTAAATCCAAGAAAGAAATCAACTTATCTCTATATTCTTCTTTAATAGAATTAATGAATTCTTTTATATATACATCGTAAGGATTTCTTTCGCCTAATGTAAAATTAAATTGTTCATTATTTAAAGGGATGATGGTATTTTCTTTTACATTAATGTATCCAGATATATAATTAACAAAATTTAGTGATTTAACAATCCTCATTTGTCGTCTTAAAGCACGATGATTCTTTTCTCTTTCTTTAACATACATTTGTTGCGTTGTATCATCAAAAATTAGGAAAGTAAATCCGATTCTTCTTTTAATACTACTACTATATAAATAATTTAGTTCAACACGATAATCTTTATCATCTACTGAGAAATAACTAACCCTATCAGTCGAATTAAAAGAAAATAATCTTATTCTTTGAGCAAAATTATTTTGCAAAAATTCATTATCAATTGATATTTTTTTATCTCTTCTTAACGTATTTAATCCCGGAATAATCTCTAACGCTTTAGTATTAGCTGATTTAAAGCGTCCCATCGAATCAAAAATTACAATAGCAAATTGATCAGATTCGGGTAATTGTAGTGAAGCACGAGTGGAATCATAAGCCTCATTATTTATTAACAAATATAATAACGTATATTCTGAAAATACATAAGATATGCAAATCATCCGAAAATTAATTCCAGGTAACTTTTGTAAAAAATAAGTCACAATATTTAGAAGAACGAATACCACGATCAAAATAGAGGTCTTATAAGAAGCAGTTTTATTTTTAATTAATGTATAAACACTTATTCCTACCATAGCAATAAAATAAGCGACTAAATAAATTGTATATAAAAAATGAAGTGGTCCGTTTACAAGTTCAAGTAAAGTAACACCATTTTCAAAAACTATTCCAACTTGTTTATAATATAAATGATGATACTTATTAGTGAAAATTAAGGTTAAAATCCCCATTGAAATAAGTAGTAATATGGTATTTAATTTGTAATTCTTTTTAATATTACATAATTCAAGGATTGCTCCTACTGTGAAAAACATAAGTAAAGCCCCTCCAAAATAAGACAAAGCATTACCTAACATTGCTTTTTCAACTGTAGTAGATGTAGCAAGTTCATAATATCCTAAATTAGCTATTGCAACGCAAATAAAAGCAAAAAGATAAAAGATATTTTGTCTTCTATCGCCAATAACTAAAATGAATAAAGCAATCAAAGATATTAAGAATGCGATTAAATACAAACTTACTAACATCAAATTTTCCCCTTAATTCTTCCTTACCTTTTCATTATATATTTTTTTTGAAAAATTGTATACGGGGGAGAATTTATTTTAATAATTTAATAATCAAGTTCCTATTAATCATTCCACATCCATTCACTTGAAGAAAATTCATCTTCAACTGATAAAATTATTTCATTTTTATATGAGAATTCATACTTGCTTTTAACAACAATATTTTCTTTGATGTAGCGGGTCATTGCTCCTTTTTTTGGTGCTGCAAGAAGGTGACCTTCATCATCTAGTAAAGATAGTTTCAATTGATATTTTCCTTTTTTTAAAACTAGACTAGACTTGTCTATTTGTTTTATTTTTACATTGTTCCAAGTGCACATGTTATATTCTTTATCTTTTATTTTGATAAAACATAATACACCAGTAAAGGAAAAGAGATGAAACGGAATTGAAGCTATTGCTAAAGTAATTCCTGTATTATTAGGAAGACAAGAATTATACCATATATATTTTGAAGGGAAGTTAACACCTTTGTCACCTTCTATATATCCTCTTCCTTGATTAAAATTGTACTTAATATTATTTCATACGATTTCACCATTTA
The DNA here is from genome assembly GCA_022772105.1 of Erysipelotrichaceae bacterium. Taxonomy (GTDB): domain Bacteria; phylum Bacillota_I; class Bacilli_A; order RFN20; family CAG-449; genus UBA3210. The sequence goes on from JALFBO010000131.1 coordinate 5,655, forward strand.
AATCATGAAACATAGAATATATATCATGTTTTGCATTCCATAAATGGAATATATGTAAATGGTCCCATGACTTTTTTCTTTAATGGATGCAGTTTAGAAAGAGAAATTGTTCCTATAAATGTAAGATTATCTTGTTCAACATTAAAAACAAACTTATTTTCATCAATGAGTTTTACTTGATCTATATTTTTTATGTTAAAAGAGCCATTTTTTGTAATTAATTGTATTGATTTTCCTTCATTTGATAAAGCAATAATGATAGCAAATGAAAATCCATCATTAGAAATAAATTTATAATATTTACCAAAAAATCTATTTTTCATAATATCTTTTCCTTTAAAATCTTTCCTATTCTTTTTTA